>JAFPMR010000043.1 GCA_017411235.1 Bacilli bacterium
ATAACTAACCAAGAGGTGATAACATGCATATCTTATTAGTAGAAGATGACTTAGATATCTCGTCTAATCTAAAAGTGTTCCTAGAATCAAAAGATTATTTAGTAACAGTATCAAATACCATAAAAAATGCTCAAGCTAATTTAAAATATACTAACTATGATTTAATGATTCTTGATATCACTTTACCAGATGGTAATGGTATTGAGTTTTATAAAAAGAACAATACAATACCAACCATCTTCTTGTCTGCTAAAGACGATGAAGAAACCATTGTAAATGGCTTAGAACTAGGAGCAGAAGATTATCTAACTAAGCCATTCTCTTCAAAAGAATTACTAGCAAGAATAAATAGAATTCTCTTAAGAAATAAAAAGAGTGAAATAACTATCAAAGATATCACCTTTGATTATAATAGTTTAATTGTAAAAAAGAATAACGAAGAAATTAAACTATCCAGTTTAGAATTAAAAATACTAAACTTATTATTTACTAATTTAAATAAAATAGTTACAAGAGAAATGATCATTGAAAACATTTGGAACTGGACTGGTAACGATGTTAATGATAATACCATCACAGTCTATCTAAAAAGAATTAGAGAAAAACTAGATACAGACATTATTACTACCATCAAAGGAATAGGTTATCGTATCAATGAATAAAAAAGAAATAAGACATTTCTTATTTGTAACTAGAATAGTTTTATTAATATCTATTATCTTCATTTGTATCTATAGTTATACATCATATAAAAAACTAGAAAAGAATAATAACTTACTTATATCAACAATTCTCTATAATGTTAAACAACAATATCCAGAATTTAATGATGAAGAAATTATTCATATTTTAAATACAGATGAATTAAACGAATATCCAGAACTAAAAAGATATGGAATTAGAATAGAAGAAAATAACATCAGTCTAAGTAATAAAAAACTAATGTTAAAATATATAGAATATTCTATGTTAGTATTATTTATTTCTTTAATAATTACATCCTTTGTCTTTAATTACTATTTCCATAAAAGAGAAAAGAATTTAAAAGAAATAACAAATTATTTAAAAGAAATAAATAATCATAACTATAAACTAAAATTAGAAGACAATGAAGAAGGGGAGTTATCAATTTTAAAAAACGAGCTATACAAAACTAGTATCATGTTAAATGAACAAGCTTCTTTAAATAAAAAAGAAAAAGAAAGCCTAAAAGATTCCTTATCAGATATTTCTCATCAACTAAGAACACCACTAACATCAATTAACTTAATGATAGATAATCTTTTAGAAGGTAACCTAAGCAAAGAAGAGGAAAGAAAACAACTAATAAGTATTAATCGTAAAATTAAAAGTACTAACTTCCTAATTGAATCACTTTTAAAGTTATCTAAGTTTGATGCTAATACAATTGAATTTAATAACTCAAATAGTAAAATCAACAAAATTGTAGAAAATGTTGAAAATAATTTGAGAGACTTATTAGATTTAAATGATATAACCATAAATATAAAAGGTAATAAAAAAGATACTTTATATTGTGATTATCATTGGTTAGTAGAAGCTCTAACCAATATAGTTAAAAACTGTATTGAACATTCAAATCCAGGTAGTTCAATTGATATTGATTACAGTAAATCAGAATTACTAACTAAAATAACAATTAAAGACCATGGAACAGGTATGAATGATAAAGACAAAAATCACTTATTTGATCGCTTCTATAAAGGTGAAAAAAGTAATCCAAATAGTATTGGTATCGGTATGTCTCTAGCAAAAACGATAATAGAGCATACTGGTGGAAGCATATCTGTTAGCTCTAAAATAGGTAAAGGGACCGAATTTACAATAAAATTTTTAACAAAAAAATAAGCAAAATTGGACATATTTTGCTTTTTTTTATATAATTTTACAAGATTGATCAGGGGTGGTTAGAATGAAGAACAAACTTAATATGTGTGCTAAAAGACTAGAAGGTACTGGTGAAAACATCTGTAGATTAGAAACCTTAAGATTTAAAGCTTATGGCTTAGATGAAAAATTCTCTGGATTAACACTATATGCCTTAGGTTTAACACAAGGAACAATGGTTCCATATGGTTTTTTCGTAAATGAACAACTAGTAGCTGGATGTTATGTATCTGCTGATGAAGAAACTCTAACTATTGAACAATTATTTGTTCATCCACAATTACAAAACAGCGGATTAAGAGCAGGGAGATTATTACTAAACTATGTTCTAATGCAAAAAGAAGAACTAGAACATTACTTCCGTACTAAACTAGTAGTTAGTTCATTAGAACCATCTACTGATAAAGCTAAAGCCCTATACGAAAAAATGGGGTATGTTCAAACAGAAGATGGAATGAAAAAAACATTTTAATAATAAAAAAAAGAAGACAATAAGTCTTCTTTTTATTTGTTTTATGGTAAAATATAATTAGGGTGGTATTTATGGCTAATATAGAACTGAGACTAAAGTATAAAAATGATGATTTTGGTAAACCATACTCAGATGGTACATATGGTATTAGAAACGACATCAAAACCTATGAACTATTTGTCGATGGGACACCAGTCATAAACATCGGAATTGAATATGAAAGATTCTCTAGTCAAGCACCTAATTACGCTTGCGCCCACGTTACTTATGATAATTACTTTTACTTAGGTAACAATCCTGAATATCTTAACAAAGGATATGCAAGTTTCGCCCTAGAACAAATTACTGAAGAATTATTAAAAGAAAACCAAGTGCCTAAAATATCATTAAGCATTAATAAAGATAATCTACCTAGTTTAAGAGTAGCAGATAAAAATGGTTATAAATATATTAAAACTAATGAATATTCTATCTATAATCCTAATGCTATAAAGATGGTAGAAGAAGGTTTAAAATATCTAAAAGAATTAGATGTTGATATTTATGATATGCAAATGTATTCATGGTTAACATCATATAGAACATATATTGAACAATGCTTGCCTAAAAGAAAAGAACAAACTAAATAGAGGAGTGTTACTATGGAAATAAAATTAAATGCTCAAAGTAGTATAAAAATAACTACAGATAAAATAATTTATTTTGATCCTTATTTAATAAAAGAAGAATCACATGATGCCGATTATATATTAATTACTCATGAACATTATGATCACTTTGATATTGATTCTATAAAAAAAGTAAGTAATGATAAAACAATAATAATTATACCTGATAGTATGGCACCAAAAGTACTATATCAAGTAAATAGTAATAATGTTAGAGGAGTAAAACCTAATGAAGAATACACTATTGAAGGATTAAGTTTAAGTACCATACCAAGTTACAATACAAATAAAGATTTTCATAAGAAATCATATAATTGGGTTGGTTATCTAGTTAACATAGAAGACAAAATAGTTTATGTAGCTGGTGATACTGATATAACAGATGAAAACAAACAAGTAAAATGCGATATAGCATTCGTACCAATTGGTGGAACATACACAATGGATTACAAAGAAGCTGCAGAATTAATAAATACAATAAAACCAGAAGTTGTAATACCAATTCATTACCATACTATAGTTGGTACAAGAGAAGATGCTAATAGTTTTAAAGAATTATTAGATCAAGGAATAGAATGTCAAATAATAATGGAATGATAATATGAACAGAGAAGAAATAATTAAAAGAGAAGTATTTAATATAATAAGCGAATTAAAAGCTAATAGAGCACTACATGGATACATGGCAGATCAATCATTAGCAGATATAGCTAGAGAGTTAGAAGAAACAGCTAAACAACTAGCTACAATGTATCCAGATGAAGTAATGATGAAAATAAGAAAAGATTACTTTGAAGCAGTATCAGCTGAAGCTTTATTAAGTCCAGGTATTGCAACAGTAATCGAAGATAGTAAAGATCGTATTTATCTAGCTCGTTATGAAGGTAACATAGGTGATGATACAGGAACTCTAGTATCAAAAGAAACTAGATTCGATTATGCATCTATTACTAAATTATTTACAGTATTAGAAGCATTAAAACTTAATCAAGATGGTTTATTTGATATTCATCAAATAATATCTGAAATAGCTAATTCACCATTTAATATGTTGCATGTAACAGTAGCTGATATCTTAAGATTCCAATATGAACTACAAACACCAAAAAGAATTGATGAACCAGATATCACAACTGCTCAATTCTATAGAAGACTACTAAGACCTAAAATAGGTCCTAATAAATATGTCTATAGTGATATACCATATATCATCGTAAAAACATTAATGCCTAATAGTAGAAAGTTCTTTACTGATTACTATGATGAATTAGGACTTCTATCAGTAGGTTATGACACAACTGGAACAATTACAGGTGGTTATGACTTTGAAGCTGTAGCAGACGAAAAAGCTCGTCAAATGATGCGTTTAGGAATCCAACCTGGTCATGCAGGATTATTTGGAACCGCAGATGATCTAATCAAAGTATTTGATGCTTTAAACAAAGGATTCTTATCAGAAGAAAGTTTAAAAATGTTATTAAGTCCAGGTACAACTGATAAATATACTCCAAAATATGATGAAGATGGAAGACAAATTGGATTAAAACCAATTGTAAGAGGAATGGGAGTTTATATAGAACATCCAGATGGTTTAAAAGTAGGTGAAGTAATACCAGGTCTATCTAAAAAAGCTTTTGCTATAACTGGTTTTACAGGTGGTTATGCTTCATATGACTTACAAAACGGTTTATCTAGCGTAATCTTAGCTAATCCACTTACCATTGCTGCCACTGGTGCTAAAGTATTAGCAAATAGAGTACCTGAAGGAAATAGATACTTATTAAGTAAAGATGGAACACCATTTGAAGCAGGAACAACAATCATCTCTAACTATGTGGATCACAAAAAGAATGTTAATATCTTCGCTCCAGATGGAACTCCATTAGAAAATAGAGCATATACAAATATAATGAATAATCTAAAGATCCAACAATTATATACTTTATTAAAACTAAGACTAACTAAAAGAGTAGCATTAGCATTAGCTAATTCAGACTTATTAGTAGAACATATTAATGAAGAATTTGCTGGTGGAAAGAATTTTGGTAAATGAAAAACATTAAATCACCAGAAGAATTACTAAAATACATGGACCTAATTAATTATGGTTTTGTAGATGAAGAAAAAAAGATTTATCAAGATGACGACTTTGAGCAAAATGTATTTTCAAAATGGAGACTATCTTCACCAGAAAGACTATTAAAAGTAAAATATGGTCATTGCTTTGACCAAGTAGAATTAGAAAGAGAATGGTTTACTAATAAGTATCCAATCCATACTTATTACATGATGTTTTTATTACCATATGAAAATCCTTTTTCTACACATACATTTTTAGTTTATGAAGATAATCACAAATACTATCTATTTGAACATTCTGATTATTTTAATCGTGGTATTCATGAATATAATTCTTTAGATGAATTATTAGAAAAAGAAATAAAACATCATTTAGAATATAATTTGAAAAATAATAAAATGACTGATGAAGAACAAAAAAGTCTAGTCATTTATGAATATCAAAAACCAGAATACAATATCGATATGATAGAATTTATAAATAACATATTAGAAAACGGAAAAAGAATAAGATAGCATCTTATTCTTTTGACATATTCACTCAAATAAATATAATATACATAAAAAAAGAGGTGATAACATGGACATCTTAGAAATAAAAAGCCCACAAGAATTACTAGATTATATGAATGAAGAAGATAACATGCGTTATGGTTGGTTAGATCCAGATAACAATGAACATATTGATACAATGAAACAGTTTAGAAAACTATACCGTACACTATCAATAAAAGATTCAATAAAATATAAATTAGGAACTTGTATTGAACAAACAAATCTAGAAATGTTTGTTATGGATAATCTATCTATTCCTTATAAAGCGTATTGCTTAAGAAGTTATGAAGATAATACTAGATTACTAGAACCAAAAATGCATTGTTTCTTATTGTATTTTGTAAATGATAAGTGTTATCATTTTGAACATTCCAATCCTGAGGTTAGAGGAATTCATGAATATGATAATGAGGAAGAAGCTATGAAAGAAATCCTAGCTTATTACCAAAAAAGAGATAATGGTAAATCAAGACAATTACTAGAAATTCATGAAGTACCAGAAGGATTAACATGGCAAGAATGGAATGCTTATTTAGATGAATTAGCTAAGGAAGATGTAAAATGTCTATAGAAAGAGTTAAAGACTATTTTAAAAAATATAAAAAAGAAAAAGATATCATTGAACTAAAAGAGTCATCTGCAACAGTTGCTGATGCTGCTAAAGCATTACATACAACTGAAGGAGAAATAGCTAAGACACTATCATTCTTAGTTGATGGTAAACCAATTCTAATTGTAGTTGAAGGAACAGCCAAAATATCTAATAGTTTATACAAAGGATTCTTTCATGAAAAAGCTCATATGATTCCATATGAAGAAGTAGAAAACTATATTGGTCATGCACCAGGAGGAGTATGTCCTTTTGCTATCAATGATGATGTCGTAGTATATCTAGACGAATCATTAAAAATACATGACTATGTTTATCCAGCTTGTGGCTCTGGAAATAGCGCTATAAAACTATCTATTTCTGAATTGGAAAAATATTCAAACTATAAAGAATGGATTGATGTATGTAAAAAAGAACAATAATTGTTCTTTTTTTAAATATTTATGTTATACTATTTGTGGAGATGGTAATATGTTTAATAAATCCCGTTCTAAATCTAAGTGCCTAATAAATAGAACAGGATTAATTACCACTTCTTTTAAAGAGTATATTAAAGAGTAAGTTTTTTTGACTTACTCTTTTTTATGTAAAAGGTAGAATGTCTAAAAAGGGAGAGGATAATATGAAAAAACAAATTGAAGACATTAACTTAGGACTGATGGTCTTTGATAGTGCAAGTGAACTAGGTAAAAAAATAGATGAACATCTATTAGATCTATATCACTTAGATAAAGAAAAAAATACCTTTATTGTTCCAATCAAACAAAACTATTTTGAAGATGGTCATTTCAAAGTAGAAATAAGTGAAACAGTACGTGGAAAAGATATGTTCTTACTAACCGATGTAGGTAACTATTCATTAGAATATAAAATGCATGGCTTTATAAACCACACAAGTCCTAACGACTTAATGCAACAATTAAAAGATGGTGTTGGTGCTTGTAACTGCCATGCCAAGAATATAAATATTATCATGCCATTATTATATGCAGGAAGACAACACAGAAGAAATACAAGAGAGAACTTAGCATGTGGAATGATGTTACACGAATTTGATACAATGAGTAGAATAAAAAGTTTCATTACTTTCGATGCTCATGATCAAGGTGTTGAACACGCAACACATAACATGGAATTTGATAACTTCTTCCCAACAAATCAAATATTAGAATTAATGATTAATGATTTAAGTATGAATAGATTAAAGAAGTTAGTATTCGTAGCTCCAGATAATGGTGCTGTAGGCAGAAGAAATGTTTACTTAAACTCATTTAATTCTAAACATATTCATCGTGAAGCCGGAAGTTTCTATAAACAAAGAGATTATAATAATTTTGTAGATGGTAAATATCCAGTAGTAGCTCATGACTATAGTGGTATGAGAGATTTAAGTGGTTATACAGCAATCGTCTCAGATGATATGATTTCATC
>JAFPMR010000044.1 GCA_017411235.1 Bacilli bacterium
ATACTGAGGATAGTTGGGGTTGTAGGAGGTCTGTGCCATCTGTACTAAAATTCTTTAAACCAGCTTTAACCATACTATTAGCAATAGATGCATCACTAACATTATTTAAAGCTTTCTGAATAATAGCTGATGTTTTACCATACTCTTCATTGATTGCACCTTTAATAGCATTTACAGTACTAGATGGAATACCTCTAAGAGTTACATGACCACCATACATATTAGCTAAGTAGTTTAATCCACCACCTACAAATGCTTGTAGTTTATTAAATCCTTCTACAGTTCCATATTTCTGAAAATATGCATCAAGAGCAGTATCAATATTAGCTGTACCTGAACCAACAGTTAATGCTACTTGTCCTAACTTACCCCAAGTACCTGCACTACCTGTAGCAATAGATAGCAACATCCATGGTGCTAATTCTTCTAAAGTATTAATAAATTTGGCTTTACTACCAAATACTTTATCGAATGCATATCCCATGAAATCTTTCATGTAATCCATATTCTTAAAGTTAGAGGTAACACTGTTATTACCATATTTAAGATTCATATATTGATTAAATTCAGCATCTTCAATATCATTCTGAACATCTTCAATATAACGAGGATTTACATCTTTTTCCCAAGATTTAATAGAATTAAATCTAGCTTCTTCCTGTAAGTAAGCTTCACCATTTTGTTGATATGCAGCAACTTCAGCATCAGTTAAAGCCAAAGAATTAATCTTAGCTTGTATAGCTTCTAAATCTAATTCAGCTTGTCTACCTTCTTCTGTAAATGGTGTAGCTCTTTTAGCTAATTCATTAGCTTGTCTTTTTAATTCACCAAGAGTTCTTAACTTACCTACTGCAGTTTGAGTATCTTTACCAAATGCAGATAATTTTTCTATAGAATCAGCTTTAGCTCTAGCAACCTTATTCTTATCCATGAAATCAGTATGCAAGAGACTATCAATAGGTTTAAGAATATCATTCTTAACAACCTGCATGAATCTACTATCAGGATTTTCTCCCTGATTAGAATAATCTATCTGTGTTCTTGGATCTACATCACCAAGTAATTCATTATAGGTAGGTGCTTGACCATTAGATAATTCAAGAGAACGCTTTAATACAGAATCAGCTATAGCATCTTTGTAGCCTTCATTATTTTCATATAGCTTAGATAATAGAGGATTGTTATCAAGGTACTGTAATACTTGTTCTTTGGTTTGAGGTCTAAAACCAATAATATCTTTTAATAACTGAAATTCAGCTTGCTTATAGCTACCATTAACAGGTAAAGGTAAATCTTCCTGTTCAGGATTTCTTCTAGATAATTCACTAATATAAGCTCTATTGAGATCTTGTTGTTGCTGCTTTAATTCTATTTCAGAATTAGCTGATGCTATAGCAGCTTCTACAGGGGATAAAACAGGTTGTTCATAAATTGGTTCAAAAGGATTGATGATATTACCAGCCATAAAAAATACACCTATTCAAAGTTAAAGTTTGAACAAGTGTATTTACAACTTTTTAAAAATGTCAATAAGGTTAATTACCCATATAATTAATATTAGATTGTTCTAATCTTTCCATATAAGGTTGTAATTTCATTAAAGATTTTAATCTATTATTAATATTATCTCTAATACTAATAGATTCTTTATCATTATACCCTTTTGTTTTATTTAAATCATAAAAAGAATCTAGAATATAAGAAGCAAAAGGAGAATCCATATTAGAACTTAAATAATTTAATAAAGGGGCATAATTACTAAAACTAACATCACTAGAAAGCATATCTAAAATATTACCTTTAACAACATCTGCATTTTCTTTTTCTTTAGCAGTAATTCTAGAGGTATAAGTACCTTTCATAACTCGTTCAAAAGCTAATTTATCAGCACCTTGTAAATCATTATTAATTATTCCTTGGATTTTATTTCTAGCTTCTGTTTTACTAGCTATAGTTTGAGCTTTAGCCGTTTCATTAGAAGTTTTAAGCATAGAATCAATATAAGCATTCATTTTACTTTCTACAGTTTTTTGTAAATGCTTTGGGGTATTTTTAACAATATCTTTCATTTGATTTTTTAAAGCATCTGCAGATTCAGCTCTTCTTTGATCACTCAAAGAAGTATTTAAAAGGTTATCCATTAAAATACTTATATCTTCATTACCTTCTTTATTTATTTCTTTAGCTAAATATTTTTGTAAATAATCACTATTATCAAATATATAATCAGTAAATTCTTTCTGCTTTTCTACAGATAAAGGATTACCATAATTATCAACACCTTTAGCAATAATATCTAATGTTTCAGGTAAAGATTTACCTTCTTTAATAGCCTTATCAAGTGTAACTTTATACTGACTATTAAATATATTATCTAATTCAGTTTTCTTAGTAGGGTCATTATAAGTAGCACCTAAATCAGACATTAATTTAGTAAAGGTTTCACCATTACGGAATTTAATACCTGATTGTTCTAATCTAGCCTTAAACTCAGAAGGATTAGCTACTAATCTAGCTCTATCTAATGGATTAGGGATAGAGTTAAGTAACTGCATAGCTAAACCATAATTCTTAGAGTCTAATTCACCTCTATACTTACCTTGTAATGTTCTAAAGTACTCAGCATCTTGAGAATTAAAAGAACCATATTCAGGAGCAAGTTTAATATTACCTATAGTTGCAGCATCAGCTATCTCTTCAGGAGATAATTCATTAAGAGCCTGAGTTCTAAGTGTTTGTTGAGCACTACCTTTAGCATTAGTTAACCAAGCTTCTTGTAATGGAGTTAATTTATCTGCGTAGGAGAATTTATCATATAGATTACCACTATCAATAATTTGCTGCGGAGTTAACTGCTGCAACTCATGAAATACCGCATTATTTTTAGCTGTCTTATAATCATTATCTCTTTGGTTTACCATATTCAAAAGATTAGGGTCAGTTTCATTATACATAAAACCTGTACCATCTTTTTCATTAAGAATATCTATAGCTGTTTTATCATTATTATAATAATCTTCCAATTCACTAAGAGACATATTAGCTATATCTCTAGTTAATTTTTGAGTATTAAGATTTCTAGCTCCTGTATCAAATTTATTCATTTCACCGAGAGCTGAATTAAATATATTGTTAGCCAAACTAGATTGATTTAATTGAGCTAACATTAGATTTCTAACATCTGTCTGAGGACCAGGTGTATGAAAGTTGTTTAAAGCCATATGTTATCTCCAATATTTTTGTAAATTATTGCTAAATAGATTCATATACTTTGCAACAGTATTAGCTCCATTTAATCCCATAGCTTCTCTAGTTTTAGCACTTACGTTATCATCACCTCTTTGAAATGCC
>JAFPMR010000045.1 GCA_017411235.1 Bacilli bacterium
ATTACTGATTTAGATGAATGTTTAAAATTAGCTGAAGAACATCATATTGAATTAGAAGATCATGAAAAACAATATGGACACATTATTAATAAATTCTTTGAAAAGTATGTAGAAGAAACATTAATTCAACCTACATTCTTATATGGACATCCAATTGAGATTTCTCCATTAACAAAAAAGAATCCTGAAGATCCTAGATTTGTTGATAGATTCGAATTATTCATGGGTGGAAAAGAATTTGCTAATGCTTATACTGAATTAAATGATCCTATTGATCAATTAGAAAGATTTGAAGCTCAAATCGCTGAAAGAGATTTAGGTAATGATGAAGCTAATGATATCGATATGGATTTCGTAGAAGCACTAGAATATGGTATGCCTCCTGCTGGTGGTATTGGTTATGGAATTGATAGATTAATGATGTTATTCTGTGAACAAGAATCTATTAGAGATGTAATCTTATTCCCAACTATGAAGGAAAGAAAATAGGACTATAAAAGTCCTTTTTTTGTGGTACAATATTAGTGGTGATTATAATGAGATTAGTTGAAAAGAAATGTCCTAATTGTGGTGGTGCATTAAAGTTTGGAATAGAAGATAGAGAAACACATTGTGATTATTGTGGTAAGAGTTTTGAAATAGAAAGAGATTCAGATAAAACAGCTAAAGAAGATTTATTAAATGGAGATTTTTATTCTTTAACTGAAGAACAAAAGAAAGCTGCTACTGCAGTAGTAGGTACTTTTGCAGCAATGCAAATTTTACCAGTTATATTCTTCGTTATTATTTTTATTTTTATAGCAAGTATAGGTATCTTTGCTGTAAGACATAATAATAGTACTTCTAAGACTAGTAGTGAACCAAATACTATTACATATACTCATGAAGAACCTCAAAAGGAAGAAACTGTTGAAAATGAAAAAACAAAGAAAGAAGTATTAATAGAGCAAGGATATATATTTGAGTTTAAAGATTTAACTGATGCACATATTAAAGATATTCATGATAATACGGTTACTATTTTAAATGCTAAGTTAGATTGGTATGAATCTTTCTTTAGAAGTCATGGTAAGATGAATTATGCTGGTATGTATTTATTAACTAATGATGATCGTGGTAACATTTTATATGATGTTTATAAAATGGCATTTAAAGGAAAAGATTTTTACTTTGGTGTTGAATACGATAATGTTAAAGTAATTGATGGTAAATTAGTAGTTAATATGGATGGAAGAATCCAAGGTGGCTTAAATAGTGGATCTAAAGCAAAAGACGATACTTTCGGTTATGAGGGATCTAAAGATTTCTATAATAAAGTTATTAGAGGAAAGCTATCAACTTATAAAGTTGCAATATCTGGGGATGTTTATACTGAATAAACTGGTATTAAACCAGTTTTTTTATTGGTTTTTATTAGATATATCCTTGTTTTGTGTTATAATCGTAAGTAGGGAGGTTAAAGTATGAAAAAAAAGAGTGATAAGGTTTTAATAGTATTATTGTTTATTGTAGCAATTGCTGTTTTATCTTGGATTATTCCACAAGGCTTTTATAGTTATGGAGTTTATGCTTCTATGGAAACTGTTAGAGCTGGTATATTTGATGTTTTTGTTCAAATTTGTTTTGCATTCTATTATAACTATGTAGATATTTTATTTATTCTCTTAGTTGGTGGATGTTATGGAGTTTTATCTAAGACTAAGTCATATAGAAAGTTAGTTGATAAAACAGCCAAATTAATTAAAGGTAAAGAACATTTTGCAATGATAGTAACAACATTTGTTATGTCATTGTATACTTCAATTGGTGATCAATTATTACCTATGTTTGTCTTTATACCATTTATTATTTCTGTATTCTTGAGAAATGGTAAAGATAGACTTACTGCATTAGCAGCATCATTTGGTGGTATTCTAGTTGGTTATGTAGGAGCTACATTTAGTATGTATGCTTACGATTATATTGGTGAATCAACTGGATTAGCAATTAATTCATTAATTGGTCTTAAGTTTATTATCTATTTCTTATCTTTAATTTTATTTAATGTATTTGCAATCTTACACATGCATAAGACTAAGAAAGTAGACGATACTGAATATGATTTATTCTTAACTGAAGAATTAGATGAAACAAAAGTTAAGGTTAAGAAGAGAACTAAGTTATGGCCAATTCTATTAGTAGCTGGGATTTTATTAGTTTTAATTGTTTTAGGTCAAATTAATTGGGCAGATAGTTTTGGAGTTACAGTATTTGATGATGCTTTTTCAAAATTCCAAGGAATTTTCAAAATAGCTGATGTTCCATTATTCAGTTCATTATTAGGTTCTCAATTTACTGCATTTGGTAAATGGGATAATATGATTGTTATAATGTTCTTAATGCTTGTAGCAACAATAGTCTTAGCATTAGTTGATAAGATGAAGTTTAGAGATTTTACACTACGTTTTGATGTTGGTGTAAAAAAGCTTCTAAGATTAGGAATTATATTTGGTTTAGTTCAAACAATATATGTTATGACAGTTAATTACCAATGGTTACCAACAATTATAAATAAGTTATTAGGTTCTGGTTCATTTAGTATTTTAACTATTTTAGTTGTTTCATTTATTGCTGCAATATTCCTAGTTAATCCTGGATATGGTAATAAGATTTATGGATATTATTTATCAGCTGCTATGGGAGATAAGTTAGCTGATTCAGTAGTTGTATGGCACTTAGGACATGCTTTTGCAGCAATTATTGCTCCAACAAGTTTAATTGTTCTATTGGCATTAACTTATTTAGATGTTCCATATAAAAAATGGTTTAAATATATATGGAAATATGCTCTATCATTATTTGGTTTAACATTATTAATATTACTAATTAGAGTATATATGTAAGAAAGAAGTTTATGACTTCTTTTTTAATTGTGTGTTTTTATCTGAAAATGTGATATAATCCAAGTACTTGAAGAAATAATTGGAAGGTGGATTTTTATGAAAATATTTAATACTTTAAGTGGAAAAATTGATGAATTTAAGCCAATGGAGGATGGCAAGATAAATATGTATGTCTGTGGACCTACTGTTTATAGTTATGCTCACGTTGGGAACATGTGTCCAGTTATTATCTTCGATATGGTATATAGATACTTTAAGTATTCAGGATACGATGTTAAATACGCGAGTAATTTTACTGATGTTGATGATAAGATTATCAAAGCATCTATTGAACAAGGAATTAGTGAAAAGGAATTAACAGATAAGTTTATTAAGATTTATCTAGAAGATGTTAAAGCATTGAACTGCTTAGATATTGATTATCGTCCTAGAGTTACTGAAACTATGGATGAAATTATTGCTTATATTCAATTATTAATGGATAAAGGTTTTGCTTATCAAGCAGGCGATGACGTTTACTTTAGAGTAGGTAAAATTAAAGACTATGGTAAGTTAAGTGGTCAAGTTGTAGATGATTTGGCTTATGGAAATAGAATAGATGTTGATGAAAATAAAGAGAACCCATATGATTTTGTTTTATGGAAGAAAACTAAAGAGGGTATTACTTGGGATAGTCCATTTGGTAAAGGTAGACCAGGATGGCATACTGAGTGTGTTGTTATGATCAATAAACTATTTGGTGATAAGATTGATATCCATGGTGGTGGTGTAGATTTAAAATTCCCTCATCATGAAAATGAAATAGCTCAAAGTGAAGCCGCTAAAGGTAATAGCTTAGCTAATTACTGGATGCATAATGGTCACGTAATGGTTAATGGTGTTAAGATGAGCAAGTCTTTAGGTAATTTCATTACTGCTAGAGAATTATTAGAAAAACATAATGCTAATGCTATTAGATTAAGTGTTTTGAAGACTAATTATCGTTTACCATTTGATTTTACTGATCAATTATTTGTAGAAACTGAATCTATTGATGATAAAGTTAGAAATGCTTTAAAACAAGCTAATTTAGAAATTCAATTAAAAGGATTAGAAGTTGGTAAATTAAAGAAAGATCCTAAGATTAATGAAATCATGGATGAAGACTTTAATACATCTAATTTAATTACTTATTTATTAGATTTAGTTAAACAATTAAATAATGAGTTAAGACAAAAACAAGACTTTGTTGAAACTTATGATAAGATTAATTTAATTACATATATTCTAGGTTTAAAATATGATTTTGTTGAATTAACTGATGAAGACAAAGAAACATATAATAAATGGTTAGAATATAGAAATAATAAAGATTTTGAGAATGCAGATAAGATGAGAGCTATATTAATGGAAAGAAAGGTTATTTAGGTGATATAGATGGATTATGTTTCATATATAGGTATTTACCTTCTAATATTGATCATTCCTTTAATAGCATCTTGGCATATTAATTCAACTTATAAGAAGTATAAAAAGGTAGAAAATAAAAATAAGTTAAGTGGTTTTGAAGTGGCTAGAAAAGTATTGGATGCTAATGGTTTAAATAACTTATATATTGTAGAAGTTAAAGGAGAATTAACTGATCATTATGATCCTAAACAAAAGGTAGTTAGATTATCTACTGATATATTCCATGGTGAAACTATTGCAGCTGCAGCTGTAGCAGCTCATGAATGTGGTCATGCAATTCAAGATAAAGAAGCTTATCCAATGATGAGATTAAGATCTTCATTGGTACCAGTTGTTAATCTAATTACATATGCTGCTTATATTATGTTTGCTATATCAATTTTCTTACAAATGTTTAATTTATTAATGATTTCTATAGTATCAGTTCTATTTGGTTTAGTATTCCAAATTGTTACTTTGCCAGTTGAATTTGATGCTAGTAAGAGAGCATTAAAGAATTTAAAAGATTTAGGATTAGTTGATAATAAAGAACATCAAGGTACACAAAAGATGCTAAGAGCTGCTGCTTTTACTTATGTAGCTGCAGTACTATCATCATTATTAAATCTATTAAGATTGCTAATGGCTTATTCAAATAGTAGAGGTCGTAGATAATTCTGCGATCTTTTATATTGTAAAGTGGTTTTTAGTTTTTTCATATTTTAAGTACTGGTGATGATATAATTTATATATAGTAGGTGATTATATGGAGTATGTTAAACCAAAAGTACATGATGAAACTAATTACTACAATGGTGTCGATTTAAATGATAAGAAAGCGGTTAAGAAAGAATTTGCTAAACGACGTGCTACTCATACATTCTTTACTTTAATATTTATAGCTATTTTTGGTGCTTTAGCAGTTGTTGCTTTTGATTATTTTAGAGTTTATGAAATGGAAGGAAAACCAATTTTTGCTACAAAGAAAAGTGTAGATGGTGGAACTTTGTATAAAGGAATTGGTTATGAAGTTTTATATTGTGATAATGATCAAAGATATTTAGGAGCTGTTCTTTATCAATCTTGTGTTGAAACTGAGGAAGAAGAATCATTTAATAAAGTTCTTTATGATAGTTTAATGAGATATGGTGAAGAAAAAGAGATTATTGATAAAAAGAATTTAGAAAGTTTAACTATTAATTCTTATGTATTTGATGAAAAGAATGAACAAGAAGGTAGTGATTATCTTCTAGATATTTCTGTTGTATGTAAGGGAGATAAGAAATGTTTTAAAACAACTAAAGCGTTAACTGATCCTTATAATTTTAAATTAATAATGAGAATTGATAAGTATACTTCTGTTTATGATATTGTTTATTTTAAACCTAGTGGAGCTTACTACGATACTTTAGTAGCTAATTATCAAGATAAAGTAAAACAATATATGATAGATAATGGTTATATTAATGTTGATACATTAAGAAAGTTTGACATAAGATTACAACAAAATCCTGGTAAAACTAAGTTTAGGGATGTTGAATATAGTGATTCTTATTTAATATCTATTTCTTATCTATGTACTGATCAATCCACTGATTGTATTAAGCCGTTTGATAAGAAAGATGATGAAGGAGATTATTCTAACTATTATTATCAAGCATCAATGTTTATTGGTGGCGATGATGAAGTATTATTAGTTGGACCAAAAGAGTATCTAAGTTTATAACTTAGATTCTTTTTTTTAGGAGTAATTTTTGATATTATTATAATAAGATGGTGATGATATGAATAAGAATAATACTTTATTAATTAATAAATTATTTATTAGTAATATCTGTTATGTTGAAGAAATTTCTGTATTCTTAGGTAATTCTTTATTAGATAATTTTGATATGTTAAAGAATGCTAGTAGTGAATTAAAATATAGTAGATCTTTAACTAATATAAAGAATAATTTAGCTAAGTTATCTAAATTAGAATTAAAAAGACCTATTGCATATTCTAAAACCATCGAAGGAAATAGAAGTATTCTAAATGAATTCAAAGACATAGATAATGATTATCGTTCTTTTATTAATAAAAAGTTTAGAAGTATTAGTTATATTTATGAACTATATGAATTCTTGATTTTTGAATATGATAAGTATAGAGAAAAGATAGTTATTGATAAGAAAGAAGAACCTAAACATATAATTAAATATGTTATAGATGATAAAGGTCAGATCTATGCTAATATGGATTATATTAATCAAACATTAATATTTGTTAAGTCTTCTTTTATGAATGAAAAATGGAAATTCTATAATTGTTTAAAAAAGAATAAACCTTTAGATTTAGAAATTCCTGTTGAATTAGGTTCAGAGGTATCTCCTTTAGAAAAGAAGAGAAGAATATATATTAAATCAATGTTTGATTTATATAGTTCTATTAATCAAATGAGTAGGTTGAAATATAATCTTAATTATCCGGTTTCTCAATTCTTTACTTTTGCAACTTCATTAGTTTCTTATTTATATAAAGAAAACTTTGAGTATAGTAGAAAAGATATTTATTTAAATAGATTATGGAAAGAAACTATTAAGAGCTATGGTTGTTCTAATGGTTTAGAGAGATATGAAAAACTATATTGGAGTTTTACTAATTCTCTTCCATCTTTAGATAAAGAAGTATTAATTGAATATAATTTAGCTAGCAACAAAGAGAAGATTAAGAAGAGTAATATTGTCTTTAAAGATATAAAAGGTTTAATTCCTACAGTAGTAGATATTTATAGTGTTTATAATAATTTAGTTATTAGCAAGATTGGTGATAACTACAGTTATTATTTAGGTAATTTTGAAGATAGAATTAAAGAATCTATTAAATATATGGATGTTAAAGATATGGTATCTTTTTATAATAGTTTTAAGGCTGTTTTAAAGAAAAATAATGGAAGAATAGAATTATATTCAAAACTACAAAAATGTGTTTCTATGGTCATAAAAGATAGGAATAATAAGAGTATTGAAATTATTATTAACACTATTCTTCATGATGAAGTTTTATAGTCTAATTAGTGTAAATTATTATTTATTTTTAAATTTATATTTGGTATAATGTTTCTAGAATGGTAGAGTTGATAATATGAATAAATTGGTAAATGTTACAACTTATTTTGTGTGTTTAAAAAAGTAGTACTCTTGGAGTGCCTACTTTTTTTTGTGGGGAGGAATTAGGAAATGGAAGAACAAGATGTTAAAAAGGTTTCAGTTGTTAAAACTGATGATGTCGAAGTAGACGACGAAGAACTTAGAGATGCTTTAGAAGCAGCTGCTGAAGAAGCTGATGAAGAACTTACTTCTCAAGGTGAGTATTCTAAAGAAACTATTGATAAATTATTAGAGTTTATCAAAAAAGAAAGAAATATTGGTTTAGTAGCAACTACATTAGGTCTTAATGAATATGAAGTTTTAGGTTTAGTTCATGATTTAAAAGATAGTGGTATGAATATCATTGTTAAGAAATACGATGATGGTTTCCATATTTTAAATCTTGGAGATACTATTGATAAAGATGTAAGCACTTATTCTTTCGAAACTGATGATTCTAATGAATTCCGATTTGTTGCTATTTCTGATACTAGATTAGGATCTAAATCACAACAATTAACAATCTTAAATGATATATATCGTAAAGCTCAAGAAATGGGTATTCACAATGTAATTATTTGTGGTAATATTTCAGCTGGTTTAAAACCAATGACTGATGATTCTAACTTTGTACAAGATTCACAAGCTCAAGTAGATTATATTGTTGCTAACTTCCCTAAGTATGAAGGTATTACTACTTACTTTATTTCAGGTAAGTTAGATGATAAACATATTTCTAAGAATAATATCAATTTAGGTATGAGAGTTGCTCAACAAAGACCTGATATGATTTATTTAGGTGAAGATATTTGTGATATTAAGATAGATAGAGTTAAGATGCAAGTAATGAGTTCTAAATTAGCTAAGACTTATACTTCATCTTATAGAACTCAACAAACGCTAGATGCATATCGTAGTGAAGATAAACCAGATGTTTTAGTATATGGTGGTTTATTACAAATGGAGAAATATTCTTATAGAGATGTTAAGGTTATTTCTGTACCAAGTGTATGTGCTACTGATCAAGAAATGAAAACTAAGAGATATGCTAATACAGTTGGTGCTTGGTATGTAACTATTAAAACTAATGAAAAAGGTTTATTAGATAGTGTATCTGCAATAGATTCACCATACTATGTTACTAATAAAGAAGACTTTAAAGGATCTAAAATAAATATTGTTACTGGAGATACTAATAATAAACCAGATTTAGATAATGCTAATGTTGCTGATGCTTTAAGATATTTCAAATTTGTTAGAAATGGTATGTCTATAGATGCATATATGGCTAAGTTCAATATTAGTTATAAGAAGTTACAAGGTTTATTATATATTTGGGAATTATGTGGAAAAGAAGTTGAATTAGTTCCTAGTGGTAGTGATATAGTATTTAAGAAGAATGTTACTAGAAAAGTATCACTTGATAAATCAAATCCAGATGATTTAATTTATAGTGAAATACTAGTTGTTTCTGATACACACTTTGGTAATAATCAACAACAATTACACTTATTAAATGAGTTATATCAAGAAGCTTATAATAGAGGAATTAGAACTGTATTACATGTTGGGGATATGACAGATGGTAATTATCCTAATAGACAAGAAAATCCAAGATTACAATTCTTACATAACTTCGATGAACAAGTTGGTTATGTTGTAGATATGTATCCATATGTTGATGGTATGAAGACATATTATATCTTAGGTAGTCATGATGAAACTCATTATAAGAATGGTGGCGCTACTGTTAATAAATGGGTTAGTAAATGTCGTGATGACATGGAATTCTTAGGACAAGATACTGGTGCTATTGTAGTTGAAGGAGTTAAATATGTATTAGATCATCCAGGAGGAGGATCTGCTCAAGCTCTTTCTTATAAACCACAAAAGAGAATTGATATTCTAGAATCTCATAATAAACCAAAAGTATTATTAATTGGTCATTATCATAAGAGTTATCATTTCGTATATAGAAATGTTCAATGTTTAGAAGTCCCTGCATTATGTGCTAAGACTCAATTCCAACAAAAACAAGGCTTAGTTAATAGTGTTGGTGGATATTTCTTAAAGGTATGGTCTGATAAGAAAGGTAATATCCAATACTTTGAACCAGAAGAAATTGTTTATGGACCAAAAGACTTCTGGGATGAAGCTGGAAAAGATAGAAAGAAAGTTAAACAACTTCGTATCGAACATGGTATTTATTAAAAAAGAACTAAATAGTTCTTTTTTTTAATGCTCATTTAATCTTTCATTGATAATATTTCATCGGAGGGAGAAAAATGGGCAATATTTCAATATTTAAAAGGACAGAACAAAAATATTTATTAGATAAGAAACAATTTGGATTATACTAGTGAATTTGATGATTTATTTAAAGATAATACTACTAAGTGTGATTTAGTTAAAACGAAAACTACTAACTTAGGTTCAATGTTTGAGTTAAAGTATGGAGTTGTTTTAAAAAATGATATTAATGAGAAAGAATTAATAGATAAAATAAGAACTAGAAATGGTAATTTAAAAGTATCTTTATCTCATGCAATAGAGACTGAAGAATTATAATTAATAAGAGATTGTAAAGGGATTTTAATCTCTTTTTTATTTTCTATATTATATGTGTTATATTTATAGTAGAGAGGTGTTAGTAATGGACGATAAGAACAAAGAAATTATTGACTTTTCTAATCAACCGTTGGGCTTGATGGCTCAAGAAGGTGCACAGATTGAAAAGAAGATGGACGATGAATATCGAAAGAA
Source organism: Bacilli bacterium (assembly GCA_017411235.1). Next base: position 10,202 of record JAFPMR010000045.1, read on the forward strand.
TGAAGCTGCTAGAAATAATGCAGGGACTCAAGATAATCCTTTCGCTGATGTAACATTTGGTAAAAAAGAAGAAAAACCAACAGTTATAATGACTGTTACGGATTCTAATCAAGTTCCAAATGAACAACCGCCAGTTGAGACTGTTCCTACTACACCTGTTTTAGAGCCGACTACACCTGTGACTAATCCAACACCTACTCCAGAGCCACCGGTTGAGGAACCAACTGCTCCTAAAGCAATTACTGAGGAAGAGAGAAAACAACAAATTCTTAATGAATTAGTTCAAGGCAGTAGTGCTAAGGGAGATGTAATAAGTAACGGTCAAGGTGATCAACCTGGTAGTTGGGGAATTATGGTGTTCTTGATCTTAATTGGTGTTGTTGCAGTTGCTGCATTCTTATTTAAATCTGGTAAACTAGATTCTTTACTAGGTAAAAGTGACGAAGATACTAACACTCAAGAAGTAAGTGAACCTAAAAAAGAAGAAGAACAACAACCAGTTGAAGAGAAACCTGCTCAACCGATTGATATTAAAAACTGTGATGTAAAAGAAACTATATATATTTCTGCTGGTGATACATTATCAACTACAGCACAAGGTACTCTTGATCTAGAAAATAGAAAAGGAAAATTTATTGTTACTGTTAGTTATAATGGTTTAATGTCTCATAATATTGATGAGTATTGTGATTATAATACTGGTTATTGTTATTATGAAGATTTTGAAAAAGCAAATGTATGGCATAAAGAGGCAATAGATACTAAATTCTTAGGGCCTTATGAAACATATGATTTTGTAATGATGTTAGGTACTCCAGATTCAATTAATAAGAATACTTATACAATGGAAATACAAATTAGTGATATGTTTAAAATGGTTGAGAATAATGATTATGTTAATACTAAAAAGGTTAATAATGGTTTAATTAAAATAGAATACGTTATGGATAACAGCATTCTTAAAAGAATTAAGTTTAATCTAACAGATGTTTATAATGATAAAACTGTTAAGCAAGCTATACTTGTTAAAGAGTTTTCAAATATTAATAAAAAGACTGAGTCAATTACGATACCTGAAGATGTTATTAATAAAGCCAAGTAAAAAAGCTGATGATAAGTCAGTTTTTTTATTGGCGTTTATGATATAATAATTTCGGTTTAGAAAAGAGGTGCTCTATGTTTGAATTAGTGTCTAATTATGAACCTTCAGGCGATCAACCAAAAGCTATTAAAGAATTAGTAGAAGGATTAAATGAAGGTAAACATGAACAAGTATTATTAGGAGCTACTGGTACAGGTAAAACTTTTACTATTGCTAATGTTATTAAAGAAGTTAATCGACCTACTTTAGTACTTGCTCATAATAAAACTTTAGCAGGTCAATTATATAGTGAGTTTAAAGAACTATTTCCTAATAACCATGTTGAATATTTTGTTTCATATTATGATTATTATCAACCAGAAGCATATGTACCTCAAAGTGATACTTATATTGAAAAAGATGCTAGTATCAATGACGAAATAGATGAATTACGTCATAGTGCTACTAGTGCTTTAATTAATTATAGAGATGTTATAGTAGTAGCATCTGTTTCTTGTATATATGGTATTGGTGATAAAGAAGAATACGAGAAGATGATGTTAACTGTTAACGTAGGAGATACGATTAATAGAAATGAAATCTTAAATAAGTTAGTAGATATGACTTATGAAAGAAGTGATTTAGATTTTCATAGAGGTACTTTTAGAGTTAGAGGAGATTCTATTGATATTATTCCTGTTAATGAAAAGAGTTATGGTATTAAAATAGAATTATTTGGTGATGAAGTAGATAGAATAGTTACTTTTGATCCATTAACAGGTGTTATCATTGAAAGTAAAAAAACTATTAGTATATTCCCGGCTTCACACTTCGTTACTGGTTCTGATAAGATGAAAATTGCTATTGAAAGAATTGAGAAAGAACTAGAAGAGAGATTAGAAGAATTACATAGTCAAAATAAATTATTAGAAGAACAAAGACTTCGCGAAAGAACTAATTATGATTTAGAGATGTTAAAAGAAACAGGATTCTGTTCTGGTATAGAAAACTATTCTAGACATTTAGCATTAAGAGGTCCTGGTGAAACTCCTTGTTGTTTAATGGATTTCTTTCCAGAAGACTTTTTATTAGTAGTAGATGAATCTCACGTAACACTTCCTCAAGTAAGAGGTATGTATAATGGAGACAGAATGCGTAAGCAAACATTAGTTGATTACGGATTTAGATTACCTAGTGCTTTAGATAATAGACCACTTAAGTATGATGAGTTTAATAGTAAGATTAATCAAGCTATATATATTAGTGCTACTCCTGGTGATTATGAGTTAGAACAAGTTAATCAACAATGTGTTGAACAAATTATTAGACCTACTGGTTTATTGGATCCTACTGTTGAGGTTAGAGAAACTAAAGGCCAGATTGATGACATCATTAATGAAATTGATAGAGTTAAGAATAATGGTGAAAGAGTATTAATTACTACTTTAACTATTCGTATGGCTGAAGAGTTAACTAACTATCTAAAAGATGTTGGAATTAAAGTTGCTTATCTACATAGTGAAGTTAAGACTTTAGATAGACTTCGTATTATTCAAGAATTAAGAATGGGTAAATACGATGTCTTAGTGGGTATTAATCTTTTAAGAGAAGGTTTAGATATTCCAGAAGTTAGTTTAATCTGTATCATGGATGCTGATAAGCAAGGATTCTTAAGAAATAGTAGAAGTTTAATTCAAACTATTGGTAGAGCAGCAAGAAACTCTAATGGACATGTTATTATGTATGCTGATTCTATTAGTGAAGGTATGGATATAGCTATTAAAGAAACTAAGAGAAGACGTACTATTCAAGAAGCATATAATGAAGAACATGGTATTGTACCAAAAACTATTATTAAGGAAATAAGAGAAGTAGTAAGTAATGTAGTAGATGAGAAGACAGGAGAAGTTAAGTCTCAAGAGAAGATGAGTCCTAAAGAAAAACGTGACTTGATGATTAAGATAGAGAACGAAATGAAGGAAGCTGCTAAGAAACTTGACTTTGAGAAGGCTATGGAATTACGTGATATCTTATTTGAATTAAAGAGTGAATAAAAAAAAGAACTAATTTAGTTCTTTTTTTATAAGTCATTAATATCAATATAATTATCTTTGTGAATACTTTTGTTATTTTTATCTTTGCAACTGTCGAAATTTCCTTCTTTATCAGCGCAGTAGTAAAGTGTATATTCTTTTTCAAAATCTTTTTTAATATTTTTGAGTTCTTCTAAAGATTTTGAATAATCGCTATCTATTAAGTATCGACTATTTTCTAGTTCTTTAACGTCATATAATCGATCGATTATAATACCGTGATAATATTTTATATTAGATTCTTCACTATCTTCTTTTTCAATTAATAAGAATAGGAAATATTTTCCTTCGTCGTATTGTGTGTATAGATAGTTATCTTCTTTTTCTAATATTATTCGACCCGTATCATCAGGCATTGTGTTGTTTGATTCATCTATGGTAAACAAAGTGCTTTGGATAAAGAATCCTTTTTTATAGTTAACAAGTCCAAAATTGAATTGGTCATAATAATACTTCGTATGTTCATTAATTTCTGTTGTATGTTCCAAGTGTTTTACATTCGTTGGTTTTTCTTTTAGTGTATTATACTCAAGAACAAATCTTGTTCCTGTTATTGTACGCATTGGAACTTCTAAATAATATTTTTCCTCATCTTTCTTTTCTTCTTTTTTTTTGGAATGCTCATCTATTTGACTTTGAACCATTTTATTTCTTTTATCCATAAAGAATGAATTAGATTTGTTTAATAAATAATTACCAAGTAATATTGCACCAATTATAAAGGGAATTGCTAATAAATATAGTAAAGCTTGTTTATTAGATTTTGGTTTTTCTGGTTTATTGTTATTAACTGGTGGAAGTGGTTCTGGATTGTATGGTTCTGGTTGAGGAATTTGATTATCTCCTATGTTAATATTTCTCATATATATCACTCTCTATTCTTTTTTATTATATCAAATTGGTAAACATTTGTGATATACTTATGTAGAATAAGGGGTGAACATATGCAAACTACTTACATTTTTGGTCATAAAGTTCCTGATACTGATACAGTTTGTGCTAGTATTGCACTTTCTTATTTAAAGAATAAACAAGGTCTTAAATGTGAACCACGTGTTTTAGGAAGTATTAACAAAGAAAGTAAATTTGTTTTAGATTATTTCGGATTCAAAGAACCCGAATTTTTGAATGATGTAAAAGTTCAAATTAGAAATATGCATTATAACAAAGAAGCTATGGTAGAAGAACATGAATCTATTTATCATACATATAAAACTATCATGGAAATGGGTGTTACTGGTTTACCATTAGTTAATAAGAATAGAAAACTAACTGGGTATATTAATGTAAAAGAGATTTCTAAATATTTAATAGATGGAGATATTACATATTTAAAAACTTCATATGAAAATATTCTATCTTCTTTGGGTGCTATTGAAGTATTAAGATTTGATGAAGAATTAGAAGGTACTATCTTAGCTGCTGCTTATAAGAGTGAAACATTCTTAAGTAGAGTTCAATTAAAACCAGATAATATCTTAATTGTTGGAGATAGATATAAGATACAAGAATATGCTATTAATTCTGGTGTTAAGTTAATTCTATTAGTTAATAATGTAAGATTACCTGATACTCTACTTGAGTTAGCAAAAGAAAAGCGAGTTAATGTAATAACTATTCCTATGGGTACTTTTAAAGCTGCTAATATGATTAAGTTGTGTAATTATGTTAAGTTAGTAAATATTACTGGAGAACCTGTAACATTTACTACTAGTGATTATCGTGATGATTTTATTGATGTTAGTTCTAAGTTGGGTCATACTAACTATCCAATTATTAATAAAAAAGGTATTTGCCAAGGTATGTTAAGATTGGTAGATGCTAATAACTTTGAAAGAAAACAAGTTATTATGGTAGATCATAATCAACCTAGTCAAAGTGTTGATGGTATTGATGAAGCTAATATATTAGAAGTAATAGATCATCATAATTTAGGAACATTAGGTACTAATATACCTATTAGTTTTAGAAGTATGCCAGTAGGTTGTACTTGTACTATTATTTATAGATTATTTAGAGAAGCTCATGAAGAGATACCTCCTAATATAGCTGGTATTATGTTATCTTCTATCTTATCTGATACTTTATTATTTAAGTCACCAACTACAACTCCATTAGATGTTGAAGTTGGAAATAAACTGGCTGAAATAGCAGGTATTAATATAGAAGAATTTGGTAAGCAAATGTTTAAAGCTGCTAGTAGTGTTGCTGGATTATCTGTTGATGATATTATTCATTATGATATGAAGACATTCAATTTTGATAATTCTACATTGGCTATTGGACAAGTTATTACTTTAGATTTTGAAGATATTCACAGTCGTAGTAATGAATTAATAGAAGAATTAAATAAGATGTGTGCTTATGGGAATTATAAGGTAGCATTATTATTTATTACTGATATTATTAATAATGGTTCTTATTTATACTATAACGAAGATAGTAAAGATCTATTAAAAGAAGCTTATGGTTTAGATGAGATAGAACAAGGAGTATATATGGACGGAGTTGTTTCTCGTAAGAAACAAATGTTACCTCCTTTACTTGAATTAGATGAAAGAAGATAATAATCTTCTTTTTTTATGGTAAAATAAATTTAGGTGATAACATGAAAGCATTAGTTACTGGAGCTTCTTCTGGTATAGGAAGAGATATGGCTATTTATTTAGGTGAACTAGGATATGATGTTATCTTAGTTAGTAGAGATGAAAATAGACTTAAAGAAACAGCAAGTAAAATTAAAACTAAAACAACTGTATATCCTTGTGATTTAACTGGTAGAGATAATTGTTTTAAGTTATATGATACTTTTAAAGATGAAGATATAGATTTATTAGTTAATGGTGCAGGATTTGGTTTGTTTGGTAATACTTGGGAAACTGATATCAATAAAGAAATGAAAATGATTGATGTTAATGTTAATGCTTTGCATATTCTTACTAAGTTATTTTTACAAGATATGGTTAAGAAAGATAAAGGTAGAATACTAAATATAGCAAGTAGTGCTGGATTCTTTGCAGGGCCAGTATTAAATACATATTATGCTACTAAGAATTATGCTTTAAAATGGACTGAAGGAATTTATGAAGAACTAAGAAGAGCAAGGAGTAATGTTCATATTAGTTGTTTATGTCCTGGACCTGTTGATACTAATTTTAATAAAGTAGCTGGTGGTTCATTTACTGTTAAAGCTTTAACTAGTGAATTTGTTGCTAGATATGGAATAGATAAATGCTTAAAGAATAAATTAGTAATTGTACCAGGATTTGGTGTTAGATGTGGTATTTTCTTTAATAGATTTTTACCAATTAAGTTATCTTTAAAGATAGTTTATAATATTCAGAAAAAGAAGGTGAAGTAATGTTTGGTTATACATTTAAACAATTACCTGCTAAATACTTATTTGGCGGTTATAGTGTAAGAAAAAGTTATACTGTTATGACTAGAGTAGAAGATGGTAAAGTTATATATGATACTTTCTTACTTACTTATATGGATAATTATTTATCATTTTATATATTAATGGATAATGGTAAATATAAAAATGTTTCACTTAATATAGAAGTACCTGAAGTTCAAGCAGAAGAACTAATGAGTAAACATATTGCTCGTGGTAAGATGGTTGACTTTGATGAAGAGTATGATAAGGAAGAAATCATTGGAGTTTTTGGGCCTATTAATATCGTTGACGTTATGAAAAAGGTAGACGAAATGAAAAAAGCTGATGAAAACAGTGATATTAGTTTACAAGCGATGTTAGATGTTAAGAGTCAATATATGGGTGCTGAAGCTAGTGGTATTATTGAATCATATAATAGAAGATTAAAATTTCCTAAAGGTTTAATAACTGTTCCACCTATAAAAGGATCTATGGATGATGATTATCCTTCAGTTATTGGAGATGAATTGGATTTTTATGATTTTATGTCTAATAAAACTAGTGAAGAAATCGTTAAAGAATTAAAACTATTAGCTGATAACATAGATGGTGTTGGTAATGTTAGAGAAGGTAAACAAGTTAATATTACTAAAGGTGATGAAAATACTGCCGGAACATTAGAGATATTAGATAATTCAGAAGAGAATACAAGAGGTACATTAGATATGGGTAATGTAACTGATGTTAAATAAAAAAAGACCTATTGGTCTTTTTTATTTTTAAGTGCTTCACTATACCAAATTAAATCTTTTCTTTGAAGATTGTTTAGCTGTACATAGTTATTTAGTAATTCGTTTTGATTTTTATCTGTTATATTGTTTATTATTTCAATTAATGGAGCATCATTGTTTGTTCTTTCTAAAATATAATCTACAGTAGTATTTAGAAAGTCAGCTATTCTTTTTAAATATTCTAGTTTGATATTAGTCCCTTTACTTTCAAAACTAGATATGGCTTCTTGAGATAATCCAACTTCTGTAGCTAGTCTTAGCTGGGTAATGTTTCTCTTTTTTCTTAGCTTTCTTAAGTTCTCTCCAGTTATATCATTCATAAGATCAACTCCAATATTACTAATATTATTTTATAAGTTATATTGGTATTTAATAGTAATGTCATTGGTAATAAAATACCAATGTTATTTATATTAATTTTTTTCTTTCATATCGAACAATAGTATGTTATAATACTTCTAGGTGTTTTTTTATGTTTAAAAAAGTTTATGTAGAAATAACCAATAATTGTAATCTTGATTGTTCTTTTTGCGTTAAGAATAAAAGAAACAAGATGTTTATTGGTATAGATGATTTTGAAAAGGTTTTAAGTAAATTAGATAGTTATACTAAATATTTGTATTTCCATATTATGGGTGAACCATTGTTGCATCCATATATTAATGAATTAATAAATATAGCTAGTGAAAAGTATTTTGTTAATATTACTACTAATGGTTATTTGTTAAATAAAATAAAAGATAATAAGAACGTTAGACAGATAAATATTTCTCTACATAGTTTTGATAATAAATATAATAAAACATTGGATGAATACTTAAATAATATTTTTGATAGTGTTGATAAGTTAGTAGTTAATAACACTATTATTAAATATAGACTTTGGGTTGATAGTGTTTATAAGTCAGATATTATCAACAGGTTAGAAAATAAATATAAAGTTAAAATAGATTCTAATGAAGTTAAGTTAGATAATAATGTTTACTATGAAGTAGAACATGAATTTATATGGCCATCTTATGATAATGATTATTATAGTGAAGTAGGTAGCTGTAGAGCATTAAGAGATCATATTGGAATATTAGTAGATGGCACAATTGTTCCTTGCTGTTTAGATAGTGAGGGTACTATTAATTTAGGAAATATTTACAAAAATGAGATAAATGATATAATAAACAGCGATTTATTTAAAGAAATGAAAAAGGGGTTCCAAGATAATAAGAAAATACATGACTTGTGTAGGAAATGTAATTTTTATGAACTGAGGAGATAATCGTGGAAATCAAGGGATTCAAAGGATTTAAGGATGGTAATCTAAATAGATATGGAAAACCATTTCAAGAAGGAGAGTCTTATCATATAGATGGACCCATTTCATTTGGAAACAATGGAAATGGTTTTCATATGTGTACGCATTTAAGTGATGTGTTTAGATACTTTGATCCTGAGGAAGTTGTTGTTGCTGAAGTAACTGGTAGTGGTGAATGTGTTTTGGAAGATCTTGAAGATTGGTCTGAACCATACTATGACATGTATGCTGTTAGTGATATTCGTATTGATAAATTCTTATCTAGAAAAGAAATAATTGATAGAATGTGTGATGCTTCTTCTTCTGATGTAAAGAAATTTTTTGCTACTTATAATCCCACAGAAGATGAAGCTATTAGAATACTTAGAGGTAATAGAGGAAGATTAGAACATGATAAAGCATTAGCAGCTTTCTTATACTATATTAAAGGTGTTAATGTTTATGAAATGAAATTTGAAGATAGAGTAAAAGTATTAAAGAAGGTGTTGGATAATGGACAAGATAGTAATCAAAGGGGCGAGGGAAAATAATCTAAAGAATGTTGATTTAGAGATACCTAAGAATTCACTGGTTGTAATGACTGGTGTTTCTGGATCAGGTAAAAGTAGTTTAGCATTTGATACTATTTATGCTGAAGGTCAAAGAAGATATGTTGAAAGTTTGTCTGCTTATGCTAGACAATTTTTGGGTGGAACAAGTAAACCTGATGTTGATAGTATTGATGGATTAAGTCCAAGTATTAGTATCGATCAAAAGAGTACTAATAATAATCCAAGAAGTACAGTAGGTACTGTTACAGAGATATATGATTATTTAAGATTGTTATTTGCAAGAATTGGTGTACCTTATTGTCCTAATCACCATAAACCTATTAAGAGTCAAAGTATTGAGGAAATGACTAATAAGATATTAGCATTTGATGAAGGTACTAAAATAGAAATAATGGCTCCAGTTGTAAGAGCAGAAAAGGGTAGCCATGTTGATCTATTAAATGACTTAAGAAGTAAAGGTTATACAAGAGTAAGAATCAATGGTGAAGTTAGAGATTTATCTGAAGACATTAAATTAGAAAAGAATAAGAAAGATACTATTGAAGTAGTTGTTGATAGAGTAGTAGTTAGACCTAGTGAGAGAAGTAGAATTTTTGAATCTATTGAAGCTAGTACTAAATTAGCAGACGGAAGAGTATTGTTTAATGTTATTGGTGGAGAAGAAATTCTTATGAGCGAGAATTATGCTTGTGTTGATTGTAATTTCTCTATGCCACCTTTAGAAACTAGAATGTTTTCATTTAATAGTCCTTGGGGAGCTTGCGATGAATGTAATGGTTTAGGTATTAAGAAGAAAGTATCTGAAGATTTATTAATTCCTGATAAAAAGAAGAGTATTAATGAAGGCGCTATAGTTGCTTTAACTGTAGATCAAAATATTCAATATACTGAGGTAGCAACTGTTGCTGATTATTACGATATTGATTTAGATTTACCTGTAGAAAAATTATCTAGAGAAAAATTAGATATTATTCTATATGGTTCTCCTGATATTATGAATTTCAATTATCAATCTAGGAATGGTAATACTAGAACTAAAACTGATTTTTATGAAGGTATTATTACTAATCTAGAAAGAAGATATTTAGAAACTACTGCCGGATGGATTAGAGAATGGATAGAGGGTTTCATGATTGAAATGGAATGTCCTTCTTGTCATGGTAGAAGATTAAAAGATAATATACTTAGTGTTTATATTAATAAAAAGAATATCTATGATATGACAGCTTTAAGTATTGCTGATTTATATAAGTTTATGCAAAACTTAAAACTTAATGAAGAAGAGAAAAAAATAAGTGAATTACTTGTTAAAGAAATATGTAATAGATTAGAGTTCTTAAATAATGTTGGTTTAGGTTATTTAAATTTAGCGAGAGCTGCTGGTACTTTATCTGGTGGTGAAGCTCAACGTATTAGATTAGCTACACAAATAGGTAGTAAACTTTCTGGAGTTCTATATGTCTTAGATGAACCTAGTATTGGATTACATCAAAGAGATAATGATCGTTTAATTCAATCAATGAAGGAAATGAGAGATCTAGGAAATACATTGATTGTTGTTGAACATGATATGGATACAATGAGAGCTGCAGATTATATAGTTGATGTTGGTCCAGGTGCTGGTACTGAAGGCGGTTATATAATGGCTGCTGGTACACCAGAAGAAGTTATGAAAAATAAGAATTCATTAACTGGTAAGTATTTAACTGGTGAACTTAAGATAGATGTACCTAAGAAACGTAGAAAAGGTAATGGAGAATTCTTAGAAGTAAGAGGAGCTAAAGAACATAATTTAAAAAATATTAATGTTAAGTTTCCTTTGGGAGAGTTTATATGTGTTACTGGTGTTTCTGGATCTGGTAAATCTACATTAATAAATGATATTTTATTTAATGCTTTAACTAAGAAAATATATAAGTCTAAAGTAGTTGTTGGAGATTGTAAAGAAGTTAGAGGTATGGATAATGTTGATAAGGTTGTTCATATTACGCAAGATCCAATTGGTAGAACACCAAGAAGTAATCCTGCTACATATGTAGGTGTATTTGATGATATCAGAGATGTATTTGCTGGTATGAAAGAAGCTAAGATAAGAGGCTATGGAAAGAACAGATTCTCTTTCAATGTTAAAGGTGGACGTTGTGAAGCTTGTTGGGGAGATGGAGTTAAAAGAATAGAAATGAACTTCTTACCTGATGTTTATGTAC
>JAFPMR010000046.1 GCA_017411235.1 Bacilli bacterium
ACGAAGTTGATAATTATGATACTGAGATAACTACTACTACAAATAATGGTATTAAAACATTTAATATCAAGAACACCTTAAAGAATCAAAATCCTGATCCTGGTAATAATCCAGATCCAGGTAATGACCCGGATCCTGGAACAGATCCAAATCCTGACCCAGGCAATGATCCTAATCCAGGAAACGATCCTGATCCAGAAATTAATGGTGGTATAACAACCAGTGATGAAAAAGAAGATGATGAACCATCTAATCCAACAACATCTACTGGTATAACAATGTTTATTCTAATAATTATTAGTGCAATAATAGCAGTAATTAGTTATAAAAAAATCAAGAGTTTATAGCTCTTGATTTTTTATATACAAATTTTTCTCCTAAAATATAATTAATAATAACTACAATACCTAATACAATAGCTTTACTAATCATCTTATTTAAATGAATCAAATCAACAAATATTATTAATAAGAAGAAATCAATAAAGAAAGTAAAACCTCTTGCAATAATATAATTAAACATCTCTTTTAATAATTCTTTCATGCTATCGCATTTACTTCTATATACAAAAAACTTATTACAAATATATGCTAATACCTTAGTACTTAAAATAGCTATTACATTAGCTATTTTATATTTTAAACCTACTCTATTTAATAACCAGAAAAAACCTAAATGAAATAAAGTAGTTATAATTCCCCATATTACATAGCGAATAAACTGTTTCTTTTCTTCCATATTACTTATCCATTATTTGCTTTAATAATACTGCTAACAATCCTAAAGCAAATACTATTATTGATACTAACAATCCACCTATACCAAGTATATAGCCAGCATGAATATTTAAGAAATGTGAAAATATAAAGCCAATGATGGAAAATATAACACAAACAACAGCTAATAAACTAAATATCTTCAAAGGATTATAGTATATACAAGCTTCTAGAATATATTTAAGAGATCTAAATGAATCTCTAATTAACTTAATCTTTGATTTGCCTTCTCTTTTTCGATAAGTAATATCAACATATGTAACAAATCTATTATTCATTAAATAAGCTAATGTTTGAGAAGTAGTAAAACTAAAAGTATTACATAATCTAGGAAAATACTGTACTACAGTACTCTTATCAAATATTCTTAAACCAGAATTAATATCTTTTATCTTTCTTCCAGATACCATTTCTACTAACATCTTTAATAACTTACGAAGAAAGTTTTTAAAGATGCTTTGTCTATAATACTTGCCAGTTCTAGCACCTATTACTAAATCAAAACCTTCTTCTTTTTTCTTAAGCATTTCTGGGACCATATCAAAAGGATATGTAGCATCAGCATCTGTTATAACTATAGTTTCATATTTAGCTTCAGAAATGCCTCTTTTCAAGGAAAAACCATAACCCATATTATTAGGATTACTAATCACCTTAACACCACATTTCATAGCCACTTCTTTAGTATTATCACTAGAACAATCATCAACAACTATTATTTCATAATCCTTAGTTTTCTTAAAAACCTTCTTTATTTCTTCAATAGTTTTCTTTAATGTCTTCTCTTCATTATAAGCAGGTATTACTACTGATATCATCTTCATCACCCGTCTTCTTTATTAATCTATTCATATTAAGTAGAATAAATAAACTTTGTAGAATATAAACATTTGCTAAATATCTATACCTAATAGCAAAGAATGCTGTCACATTAGTATAAACTACTCCACATAATACAATAATATAAACTAATAATATTATATGAATAATCATATTTAAATTATCTTTCTTCTTAATATTCTTTATATATATAAACAAAGAAATAAAACTAAATATAATTGTAAAATACTTATATATAACTCTTATAATCTCATATCCTAAAGGATTATGATCTATCATTTTTTCAGCATATCTATAATCATTATAATAAACTACATATGCTTTATAATTATCATCATAATTAGAATTATCTAACTTTAATAAATCTTTCTTACTATAAGTCTTAACATTCTTATAACTAGATGTATACCCTATAGCTTTCACTAAACTACCAGGTAATTCAAGTATCTCTTTCTTAGTTGGCATATTTATATAAACTATAGGTACAGATACTTCTTTCTCTAACTTACCTTCCTTAAATAATCTATCTATATCCTTGCTTAATTGATAAAAATATTCATTAGCTTCTTTACCATCTTTAAAGTCATACTTTTTATAAAGTATACTCCTAAAGAACCACATAATATCGCCATTATCAATTTCTTCTCCGGGTCCTCTTAAAGCTTTAGTATAAGACCTATCTATTTCTTCCTTAGTATATTCAAATACATCTGATACTTCAGCTAACTTATAAAAAGTCGATCTAGGTATTGCTACTTTAGAAATTCTTTCATCATCTTTAATTTGCAGCACCTTATTATAAGCTTCTGTAAAATATGAATTCTCTACTTCACTATAAGTATAAATACCATAGTACTTATAATTAACAAAAGAAACTATATTAAGTAATAGAAGAATAACACCTAATGGTATTGAAACTCCTATTAAACGTTTATAACTAAACTTTTCTTTTAATTTATAAATTGCTAATAACACAATAACTATATATATCCAGATATTATCATTTCTTGTTAATATCATTAAACCAGATATTGTTCCTAGAATAACATAGTTAATATAATCTTCTTCCTTAGTAGCAACAATATTAATCATTGTTGCTACAAATAGAATTAATTCAATAATAGAAATACTATTTATATATAGTCTTTGAAATAATTCACCAGAATATGTAACTGGATTAAATAAAAGAACTACATATATAAAAAATAAAAAGTACTTATTCTTTATAATATTTCTTAAAGAAGATAATAAATATAAATTACTTAAAATATATAAAATAGTTAAAAAACTACTATAAGACATCCTTAATAAACTAGCATAATATAAAACAAAAGAATATATATTTCCTTTAATTAAAGTAAATAAACTATAACCACCTAAGTACCTACCATCAATTATAGATTCATACATCATCTTTACTAGATTATCATCATATTTTAAATTAATTAAGTAAAAAGAAGGTAGTTTAAAAGATAAAATAAAACGTATTAAACTAATAAGTAATACAACTATAATAAACCAGTATTTTTTCAAGTATTTCATCCTTAACCCTCCTTCTAAATAAATTATATCATATAAAAAAGAACTATTATTTAGTTCTTTGTTTTTCTTCTAATGCCCTATAAGCAGGTGGTTCTAATTTACCCATTTGGAACAATTGTAATCTTCTTCTCTTCTCTTTTAAGAAAGCACCTACTTCATCAGCTAATGAATCATCCATAGGTTCAATAGATCTACATAGATTATCCTTAGCTTCATAAGAAACAATTCTTCCCTGATCAAATAACTGTCTTACATACAATTCTAGAGGAAATATTACTCTTCTATGTCCATATCCTACTATCTTTGTAATACCATTTTGATCATCTTTAGTTATTTGCATATTAAGAACTCCAAGATGTAATTTTTCATCAGGACTTAGTCTTTTTAGTTTTCCATGACCAACTACTCTTTTACCATTAACCTTACTAGTATAGTCCTTATATGTTTTTTCAAATACTTCACTAAAATGATCTCTTTCTATCTCATCATAGAAAATAATATCAGTAATAGAAAAATTACCATATTTTTCAGCCATAGACATATTAAACACCTTCTTATACTATAATTTTATTATTACCATAAATATGCTGTCAACATTAAACACATATTGACATTTAAACTATGCAACCAAAGTGTAAAATATGCATTAATAATAAAACAAAAAGATTTACAATAGCTTCATAAAAAAAGAAGGAATTATCTTCCTTCTTCATTCATCATTTTTAAAGTCTCTACATCATTATGAACTCTAGCAATTAATTCATTTTGATTATCTACTGTAGCACTAATTTTATCAATCTTATCATTAAGATTATTTACTTCTTTTTTAGTCTTACATAAAGCAACTATTAAAGCAATATTGATAATTAGTAAAACTACAACTAAAGCTATTAAAATCTTATTCTTCATTTTTCTTAGCCTTCTTAGCTTTTTTCTTCTTTTTCTTATTTACAACCATTGCAACAATAGTTCCTAATAATAAAGCATTAACAATTAATGAAACAATAGCGATTGGTTTCCAAATGTTCTTAGAAGATTCCTTTTTATCATCTTTAACCTCTTCTTTTATTTCACCTTTTTTGAAAACATTAATTGTATAAGTTTTAACATCTCCGTTTTCTGCAGTTACTACTACTTTAACTTCATTATTACCAGGTTTTAATCCTTCATTTCCAGTAATACTAACTAAAGCTTGTTCTGAAGATGCTTTAGCATTAACTACTACACTATCAACATCTTCTTCAACTATTAAATCATATGTTAATTTATCTTTACTAAATGCTAGTTCATAACCTTCTACACTTAAACTAGCTAATTCATTATCAGCTGATAACTTACCATAATTACCACTAGCATCAGCTCTAATAATTTTAATTGTATAAGTTCTCTTAGTTTGATTTTCAGCAGTTACTACTACACTAAATTCATTATTATAATCATTTAATGTTTTAGAACCAGTTCCAGAAACACTAGCTTTACTATCATTAGCAGTAGCTGAAATATTAACAGTAGATACATCATGTCCTACTTTTAAAGTATAACTTGTTGTATTCTTATCAAAATCAATACTTCCAGCATCTACACTTAAACTCTTTAAAGTATTATCAGTATTTCTTTCATCTTCTTTAGTAATATTAATTGAATATGTTTTTTTAGAACCATTTTCTGCAGTAACAACTACATTAAATGTATTCTTTCCATATTTTAAAGACTTACTACCAGTACCACTTACTTTTGCTGCACTGTCTTCAGCAGAAGCAGCAATAGTAATTGAATTAGCTTTCGTAGTACCTAAACTATATGATGTTTTACCAGCACTAAATCCTGAAACTGAACTACCATCTACAGATAATGATGATAGATTATTATTTCCTGATTTAGGTTTAGTAACATTAACAGTAACATAATATGTAGTCTTAATTGGTTCTTCATCAAATGTAGCAGCATCAACAGTTACAGTAATAGTTGCAGATCCAACACTAACACCAGTAACTGTTACTGTTGTAGATCCTTTCTCAACCCATTCTGATGACTTATTAATTGATGCTATACCATTATTATTTGATTTAAAAGTAACCTTACCAGCTGCATTATTAGCTGTAACAGTAAATGTAGCAGTCTTACCATTTTCAACTGAAATAGAAGTCTTATTTACTGTTACAGAACCAGCAGCAAATACCATAACTGGTAACATTAATATTAATGTAAATAATATTTTCTTTAATCCTTTCATTTTAATTACCTCCGTTCATAATGTAATTCTTAACTTTAACATAATCTAATGGTGATATCTGATCATCTTCATTATAATCAGCAGCCATCTTTTGTAACTCATCTGTAATAATAGATGTTTCCATTATGTGGTTTTTAATTCTTACGTAATCTAATGGCGTGATATCTCCATCACCATTAACATCACCCAATACAACTACTTTATATTTTAATTGATCAACAACTTGCCAATATATACTAAACACTGATCCAGTCCTTAAAATTGAGTGTTCCCCATCATATACATCTAAAAGATAAGATTTGCTTGATATATTTAAATAATTAAATAAATCATCAATGTTGCTTATATATTTTTTAACGATTACCTTATCATCCTTAAGAGAAACATAAGAAGAATTATAATTTGTAATACCTAGTATTCTTACATGTGCTGTTCCATACAAATCATTATAATTATCTTTAGTAACTTTATAATATATTATATAAACACCAGGATCACTAAACTCAGGTAATTGAGAAGAATACCAACTAGGTGTTGTAGGATCTATACCACCACCACCAAATAATACTTCTTCACTACTGATTTCATAACTATAGAAAACATCATAATCTTCTACATCAATGTCTAGAGTTATAGTATGCATCTTTCCATCATATGTAACATCAACTCCTTGAGTGTTATTAATAATGTTAAGTCTATTAATAATTACTCTATTTGAACTATATACAACTTCATGATTATCATCTTGAGTTAACATAAACTTAATTGTATATTCACCAGCATTTACATACTTAGGCATTTCATCTAAAACATATTCATCATTTTCATTAGCATATTTAATAGTACCAGTATATTCAATAACGATGCCATGTTCTTCTCCATCATAATTAAATGTTTGATCAAATGAATTATATGTAATACTTTGTTCTGCTTTTGTAATATTGAATGTTAATTCTTTAGTTCCTTTATAAGAACCAATACCAGTTACTGTAACATTACCAGTACCGGAATTAACATTATTTGAATACTCTACAGTATAATCAGTATCTTTAACTAAATAATAACCATCTTCATCTTGAATAACTAATGTAGGTTTTATTTCTTCTCCTGTATAAATAGTATCTGGAATATCTTCAAATGATAAATTATTTATATCTCTCTTTATACCAGAAACTGTAACATTAACTGTAGCAGATGAACCACCATCTTCAGCAGTAATTGTAATTGTTGCTGTTCCATTTCTAATAGCAGTAATTAATCCAGTATTGCTTACAGTAGCAACATTAGAATTACTACTTGTAAATGAAACATTTTTATTAGAAGTATCATCTGGCTTAACTTCATAAACTATTTGATGTTCTTGAGTTTCTTCATTTAATACAACAGTATCTGTATCAATAGTTATTTCATTAGAAATAACAGTTACTGTTACAGGTATTCTTAATGTTGTACCATAATATTCAGACATAATTGAAATATATGTAGAACCTTCACCTACTGCTGTAACGAGACCATTTTGATCAACTGTTACAACATTAGGATCTTCACTTACAAACACACCATCATTATCAGTCTTACCACTTCTATATGTTAGAGCATAATCAATATATTGAGTATCACCTTTACACATATCTAATGATGTAGTACTAGATTGAATACTTTCAACAGGATCATATACATATACCATAGAATTCATTAATATATCTCCAGCTGGAGTTAACATTTTTAATCTTGTTGATCCTTCTACTAAACCAATAACTTCGATAGAATGCCAATATGAACTGTTAATAGATTTTAAAGTCGTTCTACCAGTTCTCATTAATATTGATTCATCTTCGATTTCCCAATCAACTCTACTATAACCAACAGCACTAGCATTACCTAAATAAGTAGCTTGTAATACTTTAATAGCGCCACCAGTAACAATAAATTTCATAGTAGCATATGTAGTATCATTAGCATGTACAGTAACTGTAACTTCTCCTTCTCTACTCTTTGTACTTAGTACTCCAGTAGTACTATTAATACTTAATATACGAGTATCTGAAGAGTACCATGTAACATTTTCTAAATATTCACCAGTATACATATCAACTGCTTTTAAATCATAAGAAGTAGTTGGTTCTAAGAATTTAGAAGGTGCAATAATCTTAATTGGTGGAACAAATTTATATTCTAAATCAACTGGATACATCTCAGTCATATTACCAGCATTATCATAAATAACAATGTGATCTACAATATGTTCTCCACTTAAACTAATATCACTAAAAGTAAAATCATAATAGAAATACTCTCCATTATTTTGTAATCTATATTCTACTCCGTCAACAGAAGCAAATATCTTGTGAACTCCACTTTCACCATCACTAGCTTCTACTCTTAACTGTACAGTATCACCTAAATGAACAGAAGTTTTATCAAAATAAGCTCCATTATATAGAGGTGATGTATTATCTTCTAATAAACCTAAAGTATAGAAATCTCCTGCTTCAAGTTCACCATAATCCCCACTAGCATAATAAGTAGTTCCACCTTTTTTATCATGGATAACTACCATGCTTAAAACCCATTTACCATTTTTACCATACTGATCAAAACTAATTGTAGCAGTATATTTTCTAGTATATGTAGGAATACCATAATTAAAATCAGTAGTTACTACTTCAGTAAAGTCAGCATCGAATATTCTATAATCAGTTTCATCAGTTAATAAATAATAGAATTGAACACTATCAATATCTACAGGATTTGAAACATCAACTGAAACACTAACACTTTCTCCTTGAAGAACAACCTCTTTAGATCTAGTAATTGTATCAAGTAACAAAGTTGATTCTGGTACACTTCCGTAATTATAAACACCATATGTGTCAGCTGAAAAAGCATAATTTGGAGTCAAAGATGTTTGCTCCGAATTATATAAATTAGCAGCATTATAGTTTTCATCAGTAGTTGAGAACTTATATATTTTCCATAAACCTGTCGCAAGAGAACTATCTACATCTAAATATCCTTCATATAATCTTGTTTCTTCATTATATGATAAGGAAATATGTTTAAAACTATAATCTCCAGGAGTAGGTTCGTTAATTAAACTAAGAGAAGCATCATGAATTCCACCATCGTCAGTTATTTTAATTGAATACTTTATTCTATCCCCAACTACAGCTTGTCTTTCAGATATATTTAACGAAGAAGCATCAATTACAGGTTTAGTAATATCGGCATTAGTACCCGATACACTAAACTCCATATTACTCATTGG
>JAFPMR010000047.1 GCA_017411235.1 Bacilli bacterium
CAAAATGATCATCTACTTTAATATATAATTCTTCTATAGGTATTCTAATTCTTAAGCTATCTATATTACTATCAATATTAGCTTCTTTTAACTGAGCTACTATTTCTTTTATTCTTTTAAGATTTTTAACAAGCTCTTCTTGAGCTTCTTTAAGATCTTCTTGTCTTTGTTTTTCTAATAATTGTTGATGTTCTAGTTCTTCTTGTTTTTCATCTAATGTTTGAGCAGGTTCAGCAATAACTATTCCTTTTAGTTTTCTTTTGAATAGTATATGTTTTGCTGCTTTTTTTATTTCGTTTAATCTGTCTTTTAAATATTTAGCGTTATCTTCATCTCCTCCTCTAAAATGAAAAGAAGTATCTAAATTAGCTATTTCTAATAAAGTATTATTAGTAACTTCAGGGTCACTTACAATAGCAGCAAATCTTTTAAACATATCAAGAAATAAATGTAATTCACTTTGATAAAGAAGAACGCTTTCTTCTTTATATTGTTTATAGAAAGAAATAGCATCTTTATGTGATAAATTAGGACTTATAATTATTTCGACCATGTTATGAGATGTTATAGAATGTTCATCTTCATATCTATATATTTTCTTTAAGATTGAAGGAGGGCAGTTAGGATTTTTGATAACTGCTTTTCTAACATCATAATCTTCATCTGTAGATAGTTCAGATAGTTTAACTAAAGGACAATAAGGATTTTTAGCATTAGCTATCTTATCAGTCTTTTCTTTATCTGTCATAACCATCACCTATTATAAGTATAGCATAATATGTAAATTGTTAAAATAATTAGCACTCTCTATTGACAAGTGCTAATTATAGTGGTATTATTAAAACGTAATAAGAAATAAAGCATCTTATTACAAGGTATTAGAATATATTGTGCTACCCAATCGTAACACGTTATGAAAGGAAGTTGATATATATGATGTTAGTACCTAGAAATAATAGCTTTGATTTGTTTGATGATTTCTTTGAAGATGATTTCTTCCCAAGAGATGGATTCTTTAGTAGAAAAGAAAGAAATCTAATGAGAACTGATGTAAAGGAGAAAAAAGATAAATATCTATTAGATATAGATTTACCTGGATTCGATAGAAATAATATTAATATTTCATTAGACAATGGATATCTTAATATAGAAGCTAAAGTAGATAATGATAAAGAAGATAAAGAAGAAGGCAAATTCGTACGTAGAGAAAGATATTTTGGAGAATGCTCTAGAAGTTTCTATGTAGGAGATCAAATTAAAGAAGAAGATATTCATGCAGAATATAAAAATGGTATATTGAAGATTCAATTACCTAAGAAACAAATCGAAGACAAATCAAAAGAAATTAAACAAATACCTATTAATTAATAAAAAGATGAGATAATATCTCATCTTTTTTCTTATGTTATAATTTGATTGGTGGTTATATGCTCTTATTTAATGACAAAAATAAAATACAAGATATTAATGGTATTAAGTTAACTAATAAACAAATAGAAGATTTAAAATGGTATAAAGTTAAATATAAAGATAGAACTTTAAAACAAATACTAAATGATATACATGATGAAGAACTATATCATGTAGATGATAAAGGATTACCATCAGATGAACATTGGTATATTTTAGAA
>JAFPMR010000005.1 GCA_017411235.1 Bacilli bacterium
AATAAGTATTCACTCATTGTTTTAGTTGATTCTTTTATATATTCTTTATTCATATAGAATCCACAGCGTTCCATTCTCCAACAAGGAAGTAATACTGCTTCTTCTCTTTTTACTTGTTCCCAAGTATCTCTAGCAATAATTGCTTTCTTAGTTTGATAATAGATTTCTGCTGTATAAACTATATCATATGCTGCATACTCTCTTAATGTTTCTTTATTTAATAATGTGTATGGTATATCTCCTGATTCAACTTTACCTAATGTCATGTTATGTCTTATTTCTTCAGGTATTTCATTATACCATTCTAAATAAATATTCTTAACATTATCTGGTAATGTATCTACAGAGTTTAAAACATCTTTGAAATAATCATCTAGATATTTTAAAGTCCATTGTCTATCAACAGCATACATTTTAGCTTTTAATTTTACATTATACTCTTTTGCTATACTCTGTCTTTCTGCTGCTAATTGATGCTCATGCATCTTAGCATCTCTAGTTAAATATTGTGTAGCATATTCTTTTAAACCTAAAGATGGTCCACCATTTTCTGGGGTTAAAGCATCATGTGCTGCACGAATACGAATCATTGTGTCCGTTACATTAGTTATATTACAAGGTAAATCTACATTAGCTAACATATGTAAATCAAACTTAACATTATGTCCACATAAATACTCACATTTACTAGCAAGTTTATACATTGTTAATACAGTTTGTTTGAATAACTCTGGTGTTTCTAATCTATCTACTTCATAGATGTTTAAATCATCACCTTGAAATCCTAATTGTAATAGAAATGGTTTTGAATTTCTTATGTGTAGTCCATCTGTTTCTGTATCAAAGAATATTACATCTGGTTTAACTCTTTTAAATTCATTTATCATTTCTAATATATGTTCTTTATTAGTTATTAAATTATATCTACGCATCATGTTCACCTACCTTACGTATGTTACCGTCTCGATTTATTCTAGACATACCTAATCTAAATCTTTGGGTAGGTAATATATCATAACCATCATACTGTATGAATAATCCTGCTGTTAATTTTTGCATCATCTTATTATACATTTCTGATTCTATACCTGATGCTGCCATTAAGTTTTGTTTATTAGTTCTACTTAATCTTTCTAACTGAATACATATACTTGGATTGTGTTGATAAATTTCTTGTAATAATGCAACGCCATCATCATCGATTGTACTATACATTCTTTCTGTTGCAACATATTCTTTTAATTTAAATGTTGGATTATCATAACAACTCTTTAAATAATTTATTGCAGCATCAACATGTTCTTTATCAACTATAATCTTTTCATAAGATGCGTCTGTAGATACTAGGTAACCTGCCATAGCTATTGCTAATCTAGTTACTTTCTTCCATGCTTCTGTTCCAAATATTTTTATATGTGAATCATATATTTTATTTAGTTCATTACATTGTGTAATAATATACCTACCAACATCTTGACTTATAATAACTTGGTCAACTGTTCTACTCCAGATCCATCTTATTCTGGTTCTATAATCTTCTACTTCAAATGGTTGTGGTGCTTCCCAGAAAGGATCAACTTCTCTACTACCTGTATCAGCCATGACTAACATTAAATCATATCTTGCCATATCTTCAGGTGTTCCAATTAGTTCTTCTAAGATTTCTACGCCATTCGGATACGCACTAATTGGGCGTGTCTTACCATTCTTACTAGCTGCGTTAGTTAATGTAATCATTCTTACTAATGCTGGTAATGTCAGTGTTCCACTGACTCTTGCAATTCTTACTTGATTACTACTACGAATATCAGTTAACTCTCTAATAAGATTTGCATTACATTTAGCAAGTTCTTCAAAGATAATTAATCCTCTATGATTCATAGGAATCAAACCTGCTCTTGTTTGATATGAACCATTAACTTTATTACTACCACCTATGATTCCTGATACAGTTGCACTATTACCTGCTAAAGATGTGAATGCACCTAAACCATATAACTGTTGTAATGTTTCTGCTGTAGATGATTTACCTACTCTAGATTCAGCAACTATTAAAGTATCTAAGTATCCTCTAACATTTTTAAATGTTCCGAAATTAAATTCTAATACAGTATGAAAACTTAAATCAATCGCTTGTATTAAATTATTATAACCGTTGTATCCTATAAATGCTTTATTCATTTCGGTTAATGTATCTATTCGTTCTTGCACAGTTCCTTCTATTTCTTGGAACTTTTTTAATTGTGCTTTGACGTCATTTGTTACTACGAAATTAGATACACTATCTGTAACTTCTTCAGCATCTAATATAATCATTGTAAGTAGCTGTCCTTTATATGGATGTGGAACTAACTTATAAGTGACTAGATATTTCTTCCCACTTTCTAGTCTTTTCTTTAAGACATATGCTGTAAGCTCAATTGTTGCAATGTCTTTAGTTGTTACTTCAAATAGATCTGTTACATTACATTCATATACTGTTTCTTTTGTTGGCTTCTCAACTGTAATGTCTCTTTCTATTTTAGGTATATGTAGAATCTCTCTAGTGTTATCTCTTATTTGAGATTCAGTAAAATTATTATCTATCAATTTTAAAATATCTTGGCAATTATTTTCATTTAAAGTCCAGCTTCTTTCTTCGCCAACTTTCATTGTATTATACTTAGGATCACCTGTTACATTTATTTTCTTTGCATAAATAGTTGTTGGAACTGGCATAGCTTTTTCATATGTTGCAACTACTTGAATACTAGATTGTAAAACTCTATTAACATGTTGTGGTTTACTTGCTTCTAATAATGTAACTCTTGGATATCTCTTAGCTGTTTCAGCTTTAGCTTCTTCTTGTGTAAATGGTTCTGTATTTATTATATATCTTTTTAATTGTTCTGCTGTGCCTTGATACTTAACAAAGAAGTCTGTTATATCTTCACCATGTTCTTTACATACTTCATGAAACTTAGTTACAACTTTAACTTCTTTAGCATAAGGATATAGATATGCTGCTAATGATCTAGCACCCGCTTTACCTGCATCATCATTATCATAACAAATTGCTATTTTTCTATTTTTAAAAGGAACGATGAAACTTGGTAGAGCTCTTTCTCCACCTGTTAATGTGATTGCATTAAAGCCATGGCTTCTTGCAACAGCCATATCTTTTTCTCCTGCACATATCAATGTCCATTTATCTTCATCAGTTGGATACCATAAATCAAAAGGTATAACTAACCCTGCTATTGCACCAACTCTACTACGAATTTTATTCGCTCTATCTTTTGGTCTATAACTTCTTACATCTACAATTTTATTATACATAATTACAGGGAATGCTAACTCATCACCTAGTTCTGTGCTTATGTTTAATTCTTTTATAACTTCATCTGAGATTCCTAATTCATTTGCAAGTGCATGAATCTCATTTGTTATAGCCGTATTATTATTCCATGTGAATATGTCTTCTTTAGTTGTAAATAGCTTTGCTATCTTAGTCGCTACTTCATAACTACATCCTAATAATTTTGCTATGAATGATATCTCACTAAGACCTTCGTTGCAAACCTTGCAATGGAATACTCCTTTTTCTTTATTTATATGAGCACTAGGATTTGTTTCATAATACTCAATATTGTTTTCAGTATGATGTGGGAAGGGACAACATACAGCTGTCTCCTTCTTACTAAAATCATACTCACTAAAATAATATTCAAAGAATGACATTAAAAGTCATCATCAATTGCTTGGTTTAAATCTTCGTCAAGAACTTCTGGTGTTTCTACATCTGCTTCAGATACACTTGGTGTATCAACAGGATATATACCATCGTTGTTTCCTGTGTAATCTAATGCGCCATAACCTTTGTCATTAACTACAACATCAACAATAACTTTCTTTCCTTTGATTACTTTAGCTACATCTTTAAGAGTTCCTTCTCCTTCTAATGTAACCTTACATGCTTTAAGAAGTTGACCTAATTTAAATTGTAGGAATTGTTTGTCACTATCGAAATAGTTTTCATTAACAAATCCTCCACCATCTAATAAGAATGAAACATTTAGATATTCAGTTCCTGTATCTTTACCTGTTCTCATTTCACATTTAAATACAGTTGCTGTATATCAACCTGGTTTCACATTGTTTTGACTTGGTTTATCTTTTGGTAAACTATTAAATTGTATCATTATTTCTTTTCCTCCTTATCATCTTCTATTGTTAATAAATCTAATATTAACTTTTTCTTTCTTTCATAATATTTAATTACTTTTGATAACTCAGTAATTTTCTTTGCATAATATTCACTCATGTTATGCACTTCTTTATCATGTGCTTCTTGCACACTTTGTCTTTCAGATTCATATGCTTTTATATGTGAATCTTTTTCTTCGCATAATCTAATTAAATCTTGTTTAGTTAAATCTTTATAATCAACTGGTGTTGGTGTTAAAGTTTCTTCAGGATTTAAATCGATTGTTGCTACATTTACTTCTTCCATAGTTTCCTCCTAATCAGATATTAATTGTTTATATAAAGGTTTCATTGTTTCTAAAGGCATGTCCTCTAATTTACCCTCGAATCCAGATGATTCCTTTAATGATTTCCATACACTTTTACGTGCAGGTGTTGTGCAATAATCCTTAATTGCTTTGATTAAATCTTCTTTTTGTTGTGCTAATAATAATTCAGGATCAACACCTTCTTCAAGATATTGTTTTAAATTATTAAGTAGTTCTGGTGTGAATTCGTATTCTTCACCAACTCTAAGTATAGCATAACGACTCTTTAATACTTCAGCAATAGGCGCAGTTCCATCTGTATGACCTGCAGACACCATTCTTAAAACTAAATCAGGTTCGTATTTTAGTCCTTCTTGTTGTATTTGTTGTTCACCTAATGAAACAACTTTGTTCTTACCGTTAGTTTCATCATATTCTAATCCAAACTTTTCTTTACTTCTTACTGTAGATATGATGTGTGCTTTGTGTGAACGAACTAAATCGAATATCAATTCCTTTTCTTTTCTATTCTCATCAGTGCCCCAACTACGGTATTGGTCTAAACCTGCGGCTTGTGCTTCAGTTACTTTATCTAGTAGTCCACCTTTACGATTCCACATGTGTGATATAGAATCCATGATTACTACTTCAGCACCATCAGCGATTGCTTCTTCTCTTAATGTCATATAATTACTTGGTGCGAATCCATCTTCAGGTGTTAAATCTACTTTATTAAAGTTAGATACTTTAATACCTGTATTTAATTTGATTCCATCAAACAAATCTAGTGATTGATTTTCTGTATCGATTGCATAAATCTTATTCCAATCACTGGCTAAAACTCTAGCAATAGCTAATGCTAATCCTGATTTACCACTACCTTGTAGTCCTTCAATCATAATAGATGCTTTAACTTTTTGTCTTTCGACTTTACGGAACTTATTAATCATCGTTCTCTTCTCCTTCCTCATTATTTCTTGAAGATAAGAATGTGACTTTATCTGCAATTAAAGTATTTTGATCTCCGACTTTACATCTAATACCTAATATATCATCATGATGAACATACTCTCTGACATTTTTTAATATTGTATCAGACATATCTATAAAGCATTTAATCTTCTTGCCGTCTGTATCAGTGACTTCTATAGTTATAGTATTATTGTTTATTTCTTTTAATCTACCTACTAATATAGCTTGATTCATCATATCATTACCTCCTTTCTTATATATAAAAACCGACTGTTAATAGGACATTAAAAATAACAATCGGTTCTTATCAATATTAATTTAATCATGTTGGTTACCTCCTAAATACTTGATATAGTTATTTATTATATCTATATCATTAGCATTTGCTTTAAGCAATTTATGTATAGATTCTTCATAAGTATTAGCCATAACTAAATCAATTATAGTATGGCCTATATCCTTTTTATCCTTGGTTGTTGCTACGAATCTATCTTCGGCTTGAAGGATATCACCTACAGGAGGATATTTATCTGTGAAGATAGCAACACTAGCATTATCTAATGTGATACCTTCT
The DNA here is from genome assembly GCA_017411235.1 of Bacilli bacterium. The sequence continues at coordinate 6,040 of JAFPMR010000005.1, forward strand.
TTAGCAGCCTTGATGTTTAGTAGTAACAATTTTATTTTACCACATTGAAAATCATTTTTCAACTGTTCTCTTTTTATTTTAGATGTCTCACCTATAATTAAATCAGGACAGTTTAATTCTTTAGATAATAACTTTAACCATTTAGTAAAATTACTAAAGATTAATATTTGTTTATCTGGATAATCTTTTATATATTGTTTTATCCATTCTATTTTAGGTGACTTTCCTTTTAATCCTAATACTTCTGGACTTAAACATAATTGTCTTTCTTTTATTAGTTGGTCTAATACATTAACAGCCATAACTTCTTCATCACCTATTTCAAAGTTTGCTTTTAATTCATTAATGTATTCTTTTTGTTCTTTAGTTGGTTGCAACTTAATCATCTCATAATCTTTAGCTGGTAACCATGACATGACCGACGCACGCAAACGGCGTGTGGAAATAGTATTAAGGAACTCTTGGAGTTCTTTATCTTTACCTTTTTGAAAATTTGTAATCTCAATGTATTCGCCATTAGCATTCCATTTAGTTTCTTTTATAAAATAATAATCTATAAATCTCCAGTAACCAGTAAAGATTGTAGGATATAACCAATGAAGTATACTAAATATTTCATACTGTTTATTCTGTGCTGGTGTTCCAGTTAACGCATACTTATTATTTATATAAGATAAACTAAACATTGCTTCTGCTTGTTTAGATTTATGATTCTTTATTCTATGTGCTTCATCTAAGATACATGCTTCTATATCTTTATGTTTCTTTATAAATGCTAGATCACCTGTAACAGTATACTCACACTTGTCTTTATTATATCTTGTGGTTTCTCTTAGACATTCATAACTAATAACAAGACCTCCTGTTTTCCATGCTGCAATGATGGCTTGTCTTTGTTTAGCATTGCCATCTACTACAACACAAGGAAGTTCAGCCCAGCGTTCACATTCTTCTTTCCATTTATAAATGATTGATGCTGGGCTTACGATTAATACTTTCTTAATTCCTTTTTCTTTTAGAACACGCAAGATAGTTGGTGTCTTACCTGTTCTTTGTTCATTAAAACAACCTGCATTCTTTCTTGCAGCTAAGAATTTAACATCTTCTATTTGATAAGGTCTTAAATCTTTTTCAGTTGCTGCATTTAATTTATTTAAAATGATTTGTTGTTGTTCATTAATCTTTTTAATTTGTGTTGGTGCTACATTTAATTTGTTCATTAATGTAGTTGTGCATGGGAACACTTCTTCTCCATTATATCTACCTGTTCCTTTAACTTGAAGTTGATTCATCGTTATTCTCAAAGGGGTCAATGCCATCTATAGTCACCACATTTCTAGCATGTTGTTCATGCTCATTTAATGGAATCATTGTGTATATAAACACAGGTCCATCTTTCTTTTGTTCTGTTTTAGTTTGGTTAAGCAACGTGTTTAATAATTGTGCTTGACCTGTGCTCTTAGTTGTCTCTATATCTTTTAACATTATAGCTACTTTAGATTTCTTTAACAAATCTAATTCTTCATTTATATAATTGGCTACTCTAGGATCCATTAAGAATTTCTTCCAAGCGATAGGTGAATCTCCTGAACGATCAGCAAGTTCATAATGATTCATAAACAATGCTTCTTGTCCTATATCATTAAAACTATTTTGTAAATCTATTAAGTCAGTTTCTCCTTGTCTGAAATCTATATCTATAATTCTACTAGCCATATTATATCTCCTTGAATTTTTCTATTTGTTCCATGAACTTTAATATAGTTATATATTCTTCGTCGTTTAATCTAGGTTTTATATCAGGTATTTGATCATGATTCTTTTGCATATCTCTGAACAATCTATATTGTGTGTTAGGATGTATGCCTGCTTTGTCTCTTATCTGACGCATAGATAAATTCTTTTTCTTTAATACTATAAGCATCTCTTCTTTACTTGGTATCAAAGCTCTATCTTTTATATATACTTGTTGTATTAATTTATTTATAAGTGTTGGTGTAACACCAGCTAACTGACTAAACATACCCATTAAGTCTAGCACTTCAACACTACGTTGGTACTTTATCAACAAGTTTTCCACAAAGATACAGAACTTAATCTCATCAGCTCTCCTTTCAAACCCAGACTTGTTTAATAATTTTTCTTGCATATAATTTCCTCCTCTACTTCAGAGGGACACTACTAAAAATAAAGAGAATCTGCGCAGTGCAACTCAGAATTTTCCCTCGCTCAGGGTAAAATTCTGAGTGGCTTTGCGGGATTTTCGTGGCCACACATTGGTGTGACACTATAGCTTATTAGCGTATAGCTGTATCCATCTGATACAATTATTGTATCATATTGTTTACAAATATGCTAGTGTCTTTTTATCTTTTTAGAACTAAATGTAGTTCTCTCAACACATCAAAGCTATATTTATTTTTATAATAGTTTAATAAACCTATGCAATATTCTGGTTCAACATTTTGTAACCATGATAGATTACCTAGTAACCAACGACATTGCTCTTTGTCCCAAGTTTCCTTAAACTTTATAAAGTAATATATATTATCTTTGATGTATCTTTTTCTTTTATGTCCTACTGTTATGTTGTTATCTTTATTTAACATAACACCTAGGTTCCAATTACGCCCTGCATTAGAACCGAATCTAGTTTTAGTTTCGTTTATTTCTAATGGGCTATGCTCAAATAATTTTTTAATTTCTTTCACAATAATATCTTTATCAAACTTTTCTTTAGCAGATATAATAATATCATCTGCATATCTTGTATAAATATATCTTTGTTTTAAAAGTTTCTCTTGTTTAACAAGAGTATTCAATAATAAATTAATTCTATAATCATAAGGAATCATAATCCAATTAGTTAACATTGGAGATAGTGGAGTTCCTTGTGGTAATCCATTATTAAGTGTAGCTAAATCAGCCAATGCATTTAATAAATCTTTAGTTGGTGTTTCAGCTTCATGTTTAGCAAATGGATATATTTGTTTTAATTGTTGTACTATAAAATCTTTTGTACAACTTCCAAAAAAATTATGTAAATCAATTTTTAAAAACCATCTTGATCCATTGTTGTTGTGTTCTTTAACTGCATCAACAACACATCTATTTTTTACATACGCAAATGCAGAATCGTGTGTAAGTAATTTGAATTTATTTCCAAACTCATGTGTAATCTCAGACATGAATGTTTTTAGTTCATCATTAGGTGCATCAATAGTTCTAAGTCCACCTGATTTCTTTGGTATTTTAAATTCATAATACATACTTGGTATCTCATGACCATATAAAAAATTAGATATCTTTCTATATAAATATCTAACATTATTATCATAGTTATTTAAATCCATCAATGCATTTGTAGATGCTGATGTTGTTCTTGTACGAATAAATCTACCAGCATCAATAATAATATCAGGTTCTTGGTACTCTCCAAATAAACTATCAATTAAATTTAATTGTGCTTTGCTATTACCAGGACCTGTGTTCTTTTTAATACTTGTAATATACATTTTAATTCTCCTTTCTCTTTAATAATACTTTAAATATATAGATGAAGTAACTGGAGTGAGATCCATCCTGGGAGGGACCCAACTGTACGCAGTCTTCAGATGCAATGTGTTGGGTCATGCAATCACCTTGCTGGTTCTTGGACATTCGCAGCACCCGCATCGTCGAAGCTTACATCTGAATCCTTCTGGATATTTTCTTTCTCATTCTAACTTTGTGAAACTTTCTCTTTATAGATGAAAGCAAACTTATAGAAGTTTAATACTATTATTAAAGTGTTATAACAGTATGCTTAAATGCATCTGTAAATATCATTGTTTTACATTTACCAGTTCTAATTAAATTCATGAAATTAGATATAGTGAATGCAGCTGTTGATACAACTGTGCTGGCTACCGACAGTGTCGTGCCACAAGCAGACACGGGAGTAGCATCTTTCGCTTCATCATCTGTAAACTCCATAGAACTTATAAATGTTTTCTTTTGTTTTTCATTTGTCCAATCAGCAGCATAGCTTTGTGCATCTTCTAAACGCATTCTAGTATCAAACATACCTTTTAACTTAGGATTGTTCTCGTGCATTTTTGCAATGTTGTATCTTAGTTCTATACTATCTACACATAAGAACACATAACCTGCTAATGATTGATCAGTATATTTATCATGTATCTTTACTTCACAAGTTGGATTAATCATATGAATAATATCTGCTAATGCTTCTGTCTTTTTCATTCCAATTTGTGTAGTAAAATATAATTGATTAGTTATATTTTTATCTTCAACTGTATCCATATCCCAGATATGAATTTTAGTTATACCTAATCTAACTAATAGTTCTACTATTCTTGAACCCATAGCACCTACACCTATAACATGGATAGGTGCATCAACATCATTGATTGGGTCAAAGTATTCTAATGATTTACTTAAGTTCATTTTCAGCCACCTCAGTCATCTTAACTAGTTCTTTAAAATCTATAATAGTAAACTCTCCTGAAGTTATCATTGCATGCATTAGTGTACCTAATGCTGTAAGGATTCCTACTTTACTTCCTATTATTTTTATTGAACCACATTTTTCACCTGAGTCTTTTGAATAATGTACTTCAATAGGTTCTGCTGTAAATTCTTTACGCTTCTTTCTACTTAACATCATTCCAATCCTCCTTACCTTTTAAATCTTCTTTCTTATACATCTTACTAGAGTTTTTAAAAACTATTTTATTACAGTCTTTACTCTCTAATAGATAGTAGACATATGCTGGTATAAATTTATTCTTAGGTGCTTCAATATATAATATGTCTCCCATAATAGCAGCACTACATTCTGCCCTTTTTCTTTTTAGATCCATGTTTATCTTTCTCCTTTTCTTTATGATATAGGTTATCCCACCAATCATTATCGTCATACATGTCTTCATATTCCATGTAAGTATAAGGACTATACTTACGATAATCATTGTCAAATACTGTTCTTCCATTATAAGGATCTTTAGGATCATACTTAAGTGTAACAGATGTTACTGGTTCTTTAGGTATATTGTTTTCTATTTGTTCATCATACCAAGTACTCATTGGATTACCTTCTTCATCTATTAGATGTATATCTAAATCTGTATATAATATATTATTTTGTACATCATAGAATCTAGTTGTGTATTCATTCTTTTTATTTGTTACTGTAATAATAAAGTAATCATTTACTTGAGATAATATATCTTGATAGAAGTTTTCATCTACGCTTGATGGACCTGTTCCCATATTAACATGTGAATGTCCATGAAATCTTTTATGATTAACTTGATCTGTTGTTAATCTCATTTCAAATTCAAACATTCTATCTTCGTCTTGTTCACAAGTTGCACCTGTTACTTTTTGTGGATAAACAACTATGTCTTCAATAACATATGTGTTTGGAAGTCCTGGCATTTGGTTTACTATACCATACCATCCTATTTCTTTATCAAACTTATCCACTAATAAACGCATCTTTATATATGCTTTAGTTGTGATACATATTGTTGGTTCTATTATTTGTTGTTGTTCTATATACTCATCAAGTATATCCATAACATCAACTTTTAATTCAACTTTAGTTGTATTCATAAACACTGATGCATCATACTTTTCTAATAATTTTTGTTTAACTTGTTCTTTTACTGGTTCTAAATTAATTAATTGTTTCTTCATTATAATTCATTAACCTCCAATTCTTCTGGTTCTTCTGGTTCAGTTGTTTCACCTGTTAAATATTCTTTTATTGTGAACCAATTATTATCTTTGCATATACATTTACAATTTGTATACCAAGAACGTTCATCTTGAATCTCTTCATTTAACCATTCAAACCATCTACCAATAACAGCACCATCTTTAAAGTTTATAGTTTTACTTGAAGCTAATGCTATATTAACAAACATTAATAAATCTCCTTCTCTCATTGCTTTTATTAATTGTGGTTTATAATCACCTAAACAATGATAGAATTGTAAATGAGGATTAAACATTACATTATGATCTAATAACCAATACTCATTTATCTGACCCATATCTCTAAAGTTACTAGTGAAATCAAATACAGCTTGTGTAGCTATCCATAGTTTAGCATCTTCTTCTATAAATAATTTAGTTAATAATGTTTTAGCTAAACAATCTGGTCTACGATTTAGTTGTAGTTCTGCTTCTTCTGTATCAAAGAAACTAACTGGAACTTTGAATGTTAATTCAGCACCGTTGTTTGTTGGATTAATATCATACACACCATCAGTTGTTGCTGCTATTTCAAACTCTTGTATAATAGTTTCTTTTTCTGAATCATATCTATCAACTAATATAGATGCTTCTTCTAATTGTTTTAAATAATTATCATAATTTCTTAAACAATCATCTATATAATTCTGTGCCTCTCTTACTTTATTTCTTGCTGCTTGTCCTCTTGATTCTGCAAGTTTATTAAATAATGTTTTATATTTGATTGTTTTAATTTTATTCTCATATTTTTGTAAGTTTAATAATTGATTAAATAAATTTTGTGGAGTAACATTTGATATTCTTTTAACTTGACTTCTTTGTACTAAACATTTAAAGAAATCTAATTCTTCTGTACATAATTCCTCTTTAAAATCTGGATATAATACAGGTAATAAACCATAAGTTAAATAAAAATCTGATAATTGTTCTGTGTCTGGATAAGAAGATAGTACTATTATAACATGTTTTGTTTTTGATTTAAACACACGATACTTCTGTGTAATAGTTGTTGATTGTCTATCAGTTTCTCTTGCACTAACTTGTTCTGCACATTTATTAAATAAAGATTTAATTGCATCATCATCTAATTCTGTATAAATATCTTTATCAATAAACTCAAAGGATTCTTCTTCTGTTTGTTCTACAGTTTCCATTAATCCTTTAATGATATGAAAGTTCTTTTCATTTAAACTTTCAAGGGAATTATTTAAAAAATCTTTTACAATATCTACTTGATCTTCAGGCATATCAGTTAGATATCTAAAGTAACTTAATTTAATATCTCTTTCAGCCATACGAATTGGTAAGTCTGCATATCCAATGTTATCATAGTTTATATATCTATTGTAACCTTGGAAGTTTGGATATCTATTAAGTGACTGTGTAATATTATAAAATGTTTTAAAAGACCAATTATATATTTGAGTATAATTGTTATTATTACAATTTATTTGTAACATCTTTTTCACGACCTTTCCACCAGCAAAAAAGGGAAAGTAATTATTTACTCTCCCTTAATGTTGGTTCTAACTAAGCGTTGTTAGCTTTAACAACTGCGATAAGCATACACTTTTCAGTAACATTCATATCAGATAATGTCTTATCCATATCTCCTGCTTGTAATGTAGCCCCGTCTAACATTACTTGAGCGATTGAATAATCAACTGCATTATCTTCTAAGATTTCTCTTAGTGATGTAGCAGGAGAATAATTCTTTTCTACTCTTTGAGTAGTAGTTCCTACAATAACTCTAATCATTCTTCCTCCTATTAGTCTAAGAATTCTACATCTGCTTCAACATCTTCTGCAGATTCTACATATTCTTTTACTTGTTCCTCAATAGCATTTATTTTTACTAAGATACTAGTGATGATAGTTTTCATCTTAGCTTTCTTAGCTTCTTCTGTATCAGCATCAACTGCTAATCCTGCTATTGCTTTACCATCTTTGAATATTGCACCGTAAGTTGTAATAGAATTACAATCTCCTGTAGCAATTTCATATAAAACTTTATCTGATTCTTCATCTTTAAGAATTAATACAGATGGTTTTAAAATGCTTACCCTTTCAATGTTTTCATTAGTTAAAACTTCTGATGTGATGACTACTTTGTCATCTAAAACTTTTGCTTTTGCCATTTGGCTCTTCTCCTTTCGTCATATCATATAGATATATCTATATTAATCAATGCTCGGGATACATTGTTAATACCTAATTTACACACTGTTGTGCGATAGCAACAACAACAATGTATTACGATTGAATCGATTTAATATTACCTCCATTGTATATCCGCCAATGTTGAGCGTTGTGTTAATCTTGGATACTCAAGGCATTCGGGTCAACCTCTATGCTACATACACCTTGTATGCAATTCACGGTTCTAAAGTATCTAGAACACAGCTGCTACTGCCAATAGTGTATTATATAACTAGCAGTTATATGAAAAGACTTTTAGGCATTACATAATACACGCTATCTAGTGTAATATAAATCTACTAACTAGCTTTGAAGCTGCTAGCAGATTACAGTATACATTAAGTATACTCTAGAAAATACTTTGGGGTTAAGTGACAAGTATTCTCTAGGCTACACTTAATGTGTAACCCGACAAATGATATAACATTGAGAGTGCATAGCTTCTAGTTTATGCACCCTGAAGCACACTACTGATCTTTGAAAACTGGCAAATAAACTAGGAGGTTTAAATGAGTTTCGTAGTATGCTTTAGGCTGCATAAGCAGCTTACTGATTTACTTTTCTATTATATCTTGGACTTTTTCAACTGCTTGTTTCAGTTCTTCTTTCTTTGCATCAGGTTCTATATTTTTAATTGTTTTATCTATTTTATTTAATTTATATTGTTTCTTTTGTATTGCAAACTCTTTTCTTTTTACTTCATTGTCTGCATGTTTAACTTTCTTTTCAGCTTCTATTAAAGTCCTATATCTTCTATTTGATATTATACGTATCATAGTAGCCTCCTCTATTTAAGTATATCATAATTCATACATACAATCAAGCAGCCATGAGCAGTGGCTGCAATGACTATAAACTATATGATTCTTTATAGATATAATCTTCAAGATATGTATCATCTCCGAAAGATATTACTTCAAATGGATTACCTTCACCAGGTTCTTGTCCAATTATATCTCTAGAATATTCAATTCCATTATCTATATAGAACTTTATATTTGCATATGCTCTAAGCATTTCATCTGTTGATTCATAATCTACATTGATATCATA
>JAFPMR010000048.1 GCA_017411235.1 Bacilli bacterium
GCATCAATTATATGTTGTTGGTCGTTTGTTGGTTTACTCATAACAATCTCTCACTCCTTTACTGTTAGGAAAAACACTCAACTACTATAATAATATATAGTAGTTGAGGTTATATTTATAATTATCTTTGGAAAATATTTATTCCACTATTTCTTTCTAATCCAACATAATAACTAGTTGCATTAAGTCTAAATAAATTAGGTCTATCTTGTACCCAAAATACACTATTATTTCCTCTGGATAATTCAGGTGGTTCATTAGTCCATATACGGATTTGTCCATAATCAAGTTCCATTTCACCATTTATATCCATAGTCATAAAAGAATTAACTCTATTAAAATTATTTACTATAAGTAAAAATGCCATATCTTCTGCTAATAACTCATAATCTATATAATTAGCTAAAAATCTTTCTTCGGCATTTAAAAATTTAACTGTAGGTCGTCTACATATAGCTTCTTCAATAAAAGACATCCATACATTTTTAGGTACTGTCATAGATACTCCATCTGTATCAGTTAATAATCTCATTCTAGCTGATATACCATCTGTAGCAAACATAAATCTACCTAATTTTAATTTATGTATAGGTAAATCTAATTGAATACCTGTAGTTGAACCTAATTTTTTAACATCATTTATTACAATAGACTTATATAAGCCTTCCCATTTTAAATCAGCAGATACAAAGTTTAATACATATTCTCTATAATCTAAATCTTTACCAATACTTTGTAAGTTTTCAACAGCAGCATTAAGTGCAGAATCACAATTTATATGTACTTCTGATTTACCACTCCAATACATACCATTTACTAATATAGCAAAGAAATATTTATTTATATTAAATAATGCCTTTGGATTTGCTCCTTTTCTAAATTGTATTTCAGGATATAATGTTAAAAATATTGTTAAATCTTTTAAATATTTACTATCATATCTAGCATAAAATATAGATGGTTTCCAATCTTCTATATCATATCCTTGATAAAAGTTAATCATTTTTTCTGCATACTCACGATTATCATTAAGATAAGATATAAAACCACCATTATCTCTATCACCAGACTTTAATAGTGCTGTTTTTAATTCTTCCATAGCAATTACTCCTTTTTATTTATTTAATCTGGAAATACACAACCTAAACTTTCAAAATACTCTAATTTTGACTTTTCTTCTTCTGTAAGTTTGCCTGATTTTCTTCGTTCATCCCAATCAGCCATTTTAACATCTGCTCGAAATGCTTCAATTTCATCTTCATTTACTTCATTTACATTAATTTCCTCAGACATAATTGTGTCCTCCTTTCTATTAAAATTCACTATAAATTGCTTTTAATATATCATTAGCATTTGTTTTAAATCTTTTATTATCCATACTATATATATCAGTTCCAATAGACCATTCTCCATTTTTATTAAATATAGTACCTTGTGGATTTGTTTTATTAAATATATATGTAGTATTATTATATAAATATACTATTCTATCTATATATTTAGGTAAAAATACTTTTTCTGATACAGTTTCTTTAATATGTTTAGTTAATTCTGTTTTAGATAAAGTTAAATGGTCTGCATTAAAACCCTCAATATTTATTATATTATATGTTCTTCCTTTACTTTGTTCTCCTATTATATATAAATGTATTCTTTGTGATACAATCATTATAAAATGTGGATTTGTAAAAGCATTTATAAATGGATATTCAGAATGTTCTTTTGCTTTATATGGTCTATTTTTATCTATTATATGACAAGCTCTAAAATATTTTTCTGTATCTTGATTTAAATATAATATAGCTTCTACAATATCTTGTGTTGTCATATATAATCACTCCTATAATGTTCCTAATAATATCCAATGGTTATTTTTAAATTTATATATATATTCATTTGTTTCTGTTTCATATATAAGCATTTTTACATTTGGATATTTATGTTGAATATTTAATAATGTTATAGGTATAGTATTTTCATTTAATTCAATCAAATCTACTATACCTATAGTTTCATTATGTTTATATTGAATTATACTTAATTTCCCATTATTAAATAATTCTTGCATTTTAGTGTTCCATTTGTTTTATTTGCTCTAATGCTTCTTTCATTTCAAGAAATGTAGTTTCATCTATAATATAATAATTATCACTATCTGGTCCAAAATTAATAACTATTGCATTATAATCTTTTTTCATATATATAGATTCAGCAAGATTTTTTTCAATCCAATCCTTTTTTACTGTAATAGAATCAGACTCTTTGGTTCGTGTTTTGCACTCTATGAGCCAACTATCATCAGTAACATCCCCTTTGTCAAAAGGAGTTGCTCCACTATTAGAGGTTTGTTTTCCTCTAATAGCTTTAGCAACTTTCTTTTCTTGTTTATCTGAATAATATCTTGTTGGTTTTTTACCCTCTGTATCTCTATGTAATCTATTATTCATAATAATATTCCTTTAATCTACAGCAGATTCTACCTGTGATTCAACTTCCTGAATATGTCTAAGGTCATCTTCATCAATAAGTGAAATATCTCTCTTTGTATCATTTATATAATCAGATACAAGTTTTTCATATTCAGTTCTAAATTCATCATTAGTTCTAATAAAATCAATCATTTTTCCCTTACCAGTAAATGTAAGTTCATTTCCATTTTCATCTTGTAGTATTTCTCCAGTAAAGGGGTCAACTAACTGCCAAGTCATTGAATTAACTCTTTTAGCAATTCCGTGTTTAGTAATAATTTCAATTAAATCAGTTATAGTATCTATTCCACTATCAAATCTAAATATGATTTTTGCACCATTTCTATTTAATGCTCCAAGTCTATTTTTTGTTACACTAAATGTAGCACATATACCATCAGTATTTTCATTTGTCTGTGATGGTGCTATATCAAGTTTATCTCCTTCTGTAAACTTTCTTGTAGCAAATCTAACCTTAATTGTAGGATAGAAATTAAGTGCATATCCACAAGGTTCTGTATAAATTTTAGCACCTGTATATGTAGTACCAGCTACTCTTGTATGATTTATAATAAGTAGTGGATTTCCTGACTTTGCAATAGCAGGTATCATAAACTTTAAGAACTTTCCTAATGGCTTTGCAATAGACGCTCTCTGTCCATTATCCTTTGAAACATCATTATCAATATCATTTTGAGATAATAGCATAGGAGCAGAATCAATAACTATCATTCCTATATTATCAGCTTCTTGTAGTTTAACAATATCATCAAAAATTTCTTCTGCTGCCTTTCCACTACAATCATATCTAATAAATCTATTTTCATCATCTACAATAAGTCCTGTCATTTTAGAAAACCAATCAACCTGTCCTACTAAGGTTTCTTCGGCATCTACATAGATACAAGTCCTATCTGGATGTGATTTCTGATACTGTGCCATAGCTAGACACGCTAAAAGTGATTTACAACTACCACTTTCTCCAGCATATACAATTAGTTTCCCTTCTGGAAGTCCACCATAAAGAGCATAATCTGCTGACATTGTTCCCATTGAAAATCTTTCACATTCAGGAATAATATCACCACTAGTTATGGTACTATTCTTCCACGCTTTGTTAATACCTTTTGCTACTTCTAATACACTTGACATTTTTTTAATTCCTTTCTATTCTTGTTTTTGTTTTGTTGTATTATTAGTTTCTCTTATTATTAAATAGTGCATATTTGCACCAAAAATAACCATTTTTAGTGAATTTTAGCTTTTTTTAGCCTAATGAGAAATTAGTTAATTTTTTAAATATAGTAGGTTCATTTATATTAATATATTTACCCTTTTCCCACTTATAAATTTCTCTATATTTACAAGATTGATAAATTCCTTCTTCAATGCTTTCAATAATTACATATTTATATATATCTTTATCTAAATTATATACACATTGTCTAGCTTTAGTTAAATCTTCAAAATAACCAATTCTATGAATATCTCCTATAAATATATCTCCAATACAACTTGATTTATTTGATTTATTTAAAATAATATCTTGTACTTTAGTTATAGTATAAATCATTTTAACTATCATCCCCTCCCCTTTTAAGTTTAGCTTCAGCATTTCTGCTAATAAGTACATTGGAGAGAACATTTATCATTCTATGCACTTCATCTAATTTACTTTTTAATTGATTAGTAACTGCATTATATATAATCTGTACTGTCTGACTATCAATAGTATCTTCTATAGCCTGGTTCTGTCGATACTGTTGTGTTCCATCAGTTTTATTATATATACTTGCTTGTCTTGTTCTAGTAACTGCTACTGCACATTCTTGTTTCATTAAAGAATTATCCTTATCAATAGCAAAATCATATGCTTCAATCTGTAATTGTAGCATATAGTCCTGAATTTCTTTGTTTGTTAGTGTTGTAATATTAGATTTAATAGAATCCATAATCTTATCAATAGTTTGTGAATGTTTCTTTACAGTACTATTGATAGCAGGTTCTAATTCTTTATAAATATCTAATACTTCTTTTTTAGCATTTTTAATATCTACCATATAAAATACCCTTTCTTTTAATATTTTAAGTAGATTTATTATATCATTTTAGAGTTTTTTATGTCAATAGCAAAAATAAATAAAAAATTTAAGAGCATTGTTTTAAAAACAACACTCTTGTATAATTGGTTCTTCATCCATTGTAGTAATTTGTAATTTTTCTTCAAAAGTTAATGAACTTAAATGTATATGTGATTCACTAGGATAACCACCATCATTTACTACTTTTGGATTATTTAATTGTTTGCCATTAGTTACTTCTAATACAATACTATCAAAAAATACAGTATAGATA
>JAFPMR010000006.1 GCA_017411235.1 Bacilli bacterium
ATGAGATGATTGAAGAAGCGCTAGATAATGTTGATGGAGTTATATTTCCTGGTGGAGAAAGAGTAACTAAATTTAGTTTAGATATTATGGATTATTGTTATAAACACAAAATACCAGTTTTAGGTATTTGTTTGGGTATGCAAACAATGGCGATGTATTCTGTTAATATAGAGAAGGATAAAAGAATTATTGAAAAAGTTGATGGTCACTGGCCAGTAATGATACTTAGAGATAACAGCGATATTGTAGTTCATAAAGACTTCGTTCAGGAAGATAGTAAATGGTTTAAGATTATCGGTAAAAAAGAGATTATGGTAAATAGTATTCATCATTGTACTATTAAAGAAGTAGGAAGTAAGTTTAGGGTAAGTATTAAATCTGAAGATGGACTTATTGAAGGAATTGAATATATAGGTGATGATTGTTTAATGATTGGAGTACAATTCCATCCTGAAGTATTACCTCAATTTAATAATATTTTTGAGTATTTTATTAAAACGATAAAAAAGAGATAATAAATTCTCTTTTTTTGTGCTTTTTTGCCGAAAAAAGTGAAGAAATTTGTTATAATAATCTAGTAGGTGATATTCATGAAAAAAGTAATATTAGTAGATGGTAATAATTTAATGTTTAGAAGTTATTATGCTACTGCTTATACTGGAAATGTAATGAAGAATAGTAAGGGATTCCCAACAAATGCATTATATGGTTTTGTTGGTATGATGAATAAAATCATTCATGAAGAAAAACCAGAATATGTAATGGTTGCATTTGATATAGGTAAGAACTTTAGAAAGCAAAAATATGAAACCTATAAAGAAGGAAGACAAGCTACACCTGATGAATTAAAAATGCAAATGCCAATTGCTAGAGATATTTTAAATGCTATGGGTATTAAATATTTTGAAATGGAACCATATGAAGCTGATGATATTATTGGTACATTTGCTAAGTATTGTGAAGAAGACCCTGATTATGACGGAACAATTATTAGTTCAGACAAAGATTTATTACAGTTAATAAGTCCTGAAGTTGATGTTAAGTTATTAAAACAAAAAGATTATATTAGATATAACGAAAAGACATTTAAGGAAGATTGGGGATTTGAACCAATACATATTATAGATTACAAAGCATTAGCTGGAGATCCATCAGATAATATTCCTGGTGTTAAAGGAATTGGTGATAAGACGGCCATTAATCTTTTAAAAGAATATACAGATATTGAAGATATTTATGAACATATAGATGATATTAAAGGCAAGGTAAAAGAAAAACTAATTGAAGATAAAGAAAATGCCTTTATTAGTAAAGAGATTGCTACGATTTATAAAGATGTTCCATTAAATGTTAATTTAGATGATGTTAAATATGATGGACCAGATTTAATTGAATTAAATAGAATATATGAAGAATTAGAATTCTATTCATTTATTAAAAAGAATGTGGAATCTTCTACACCAGCAGAAAATGATACTAAGTTTAAGAATGTAAGTAGTGTTGATGATTTAAAGAATTTAGAAGATAAAGTTTCTATATATATTGAATGTGATCTAGAAAATTATCACGATGGTAATATTGTAGGTATGGGTATTTGTGATAGTAAAAATAATTATTTCGTTGCCAATACGGTAATAGAAGATGTTATTGATTTATTAAATACTAAAGAAGTTTATACTTTTGATCAAAAGAAAAATATCGTTCTTTTGAAAAAAGAAGGTTTAGAATTAAAGAGCAATTATGATGCAATGATAGCTGCTTATCTTTTAAATATTAATACTAAAGATGATATTGCTTATTTAATGAATAATAATGGATGTGAAGTTAAATTCTATTCACAAAGTTTAAAAGATGGCTTTGATAAGAAAGATATCGTTTTAAAAGCTAGATTTGTATACGATACGTATAATGAATATATTGAACGTTTAGAAAAAGAAGGAATGTTAGAACTATTTAATGATATTGAGATGCCATTAGTAAGTGTTCTTGCTAGTATGGAATCAGATGGAATTAAATGTGATGCTTCTATTTTAAAGGAGATGGAAGTAGAAATGGATTCCCGTTTAAAGGAAATAGAAACTGGTATATATACTTTAGCAGGTGAAGAGTTTAATATAAGTAGTCCTAAACAATTAGGAGTTATCTTATTTGAAAAATTAGGATTACCAGGAGCTAAGAAGACTAAAACGGGTTATAAGACAGATGTTAGTGTTTTAAATAAGTTAGAAGATAAACATCCAATTATTAAGATGATATTAGAATATAGAGGAGTAAGTAAGATTAAAAGTACTTATCTAGAAGGTTTATCTAATTTCATTAAAGAAGATGGTAAGATTCATACTATTTATAAACAGAATTTAACTAGAACCGGAAGATTATCTTCTGTAGAACCTAACTTACAAAATATTCCAGCTAGAGATGAAGAAGGAAGAAAGATTAGAAAAGCTTTCTTACCAGAATATGATATGTTCTTAAGTGCTGATTATTCACAAATGGAATTAAGAGTATTAGCTCATATAAGTGGATCTAAAGAATTACAAGATGCATTTAGGAGAGATGAAGATATTCATACAAGAGTAGCTGCTGATATTTATGGTATTCCAATGGAAGAAGTAAGTAAGCAACAAAGAAAGACTGCTAAAGCAGTAATATTTGGTATTGTATATGGAATATCAGGATTTGGTTTAGGAGAAAACTTAGAGATAAGTCCTAAAGAAGCTAAAGAGTTTATTGATAAGTATTATGAATTATATCCTGGGGTTAAGAATTATATGGACAATATAGTTCAAGATGCTTATAAGAATGGCTATGTTAAAACAATGTTTAATCGTAAAAGAGTAATTGAGGAATTACAAAATAAGAACTTTATGATTAGACAATCAGGTGAAAGAATAGCTCTTAATACACCAATTCAAGGTACTAGTGCTGATATTATGAAATTAGCAATGGTTAAGATCTTTAAGGAAATGAAAGAAAAGAGTTTAAAATCTAAAATGTTGTTACAAGTTCACGATGAATTAATATTTGATGTTAAAAAGGAAGAAAAAGACATTTTAGAAGAAATAGTAAAGCGAAATATGGAAACATGTGTTAAACTAGAAGTACCATTTAAGGTTTCAAGTGATTATGGTACTGATTGGTACGAAACAAAATAGGAGGGAAATTTATGAAAGATATTAAAACATTTGTAATTGTAGATTTAATAATATTTCTACTAAAAGTATTAGGAGGATTAATTACTCATTCTTATACTTTAATAGTTAGTGGAGTTTATGATTTAATATTAATTCTATGTACTTTAGTAGCTATAAAAGGAAATACAGAAAGCAAAGGATTAAGTATATTTACAATACTAATTGGAGTTCTTTCTTTAGCATCTGCTGGTGGATTAATTTCATTAGCATTCTTAACAGATATAAAGAAAACTTCATTATGGGTATTATTATTCTTAATTGTATCTTTAATAATGAGATATATAGTAAGTTGTTTCTATACTAATTTCAGTTATCAAAAGAAAAAAGGTTTATTATCTTATGGTAACATTTTAAGTAATGTAGATTTTTATAATTATGGAATTATCTTACTTGCTTTAATACTAATGAAAGTTAGTAGATGGGCGAGTGTATTAAAATATGCTGATCGTATTGGTGTAATTCTATTATCTGTATTATTAATTGTTAAAGGATTTAAATTAATTAAGAATAGTATTGCTAAATTAAGTGGTAAAACTAAAAAGGTAAATGAAGAAGTTATTAGTGAAATAAAGAATAGATCTGAAGTTAAGTCTTTAGGTAAATTAGAAGTATTCTACTATGGTGGAGTAAGAGTAGCTAAATGTGATGTCTTACTTAAAGATAATATTGGAATGGTAGATGTTAATTCATTTGTTATTACATTACAAGATTATTTATTAAAAGTTTCTGATGCTGTTAGAATATTTATGATTGATAAAGAACCTAATACATCTAGAAGAGCAAAAGTAAGGAGTTTGAAACAAGATGCCAGAAATAGCGGAAGTGGAAACGGTAAGACAAGTTCTAAGAAAAAGTCTCCTAAAAAGGGAAATAAAAAACGTTAATATTATATATGATAGAATAATTGAATCTGACTTAGAAGAGTTTAAAAAACTAATACCAGGAATGACTTTTCAAGAAATATTTAGAAGAGGAAAATGGTTATTGTTTGATCTTGGTGATTATTATTTATGTAGTCATTTACGTATGGAAGGTAAATACTTTATTAAAGATCATGATGAAGTAATTGATAAACATGAACATATAATTTTTGAATTGGATAATGGAAAAGATCTTCGTTATGCTGATGTTCGTAAGTTCGGTCGAATGAACTTAGTAAAAAAAGAATTATTAGAATCAGTAGAAGGTGTTCATAAACAAGGAATTGAACCTGTATATAATGAATTTGATAAAGATAAAGTATTAACTAAAGAATATCTTTATGATAAGGTTCATGATAAGAAACTTCCGTTAAAGGAACTCTTACTAGATCAAACTATTATTTCTGGACTTGGAAATATTTATGCTGATGAAGTTGCTTTTGGTGCTGGTTTAGGTCCTTTAACTGAAGGAACTAAACTTACTAAAAATGATTGCCAAAGAATTATAGATTCTAGTAAAGAAATAATTACTAAAGCAATTGAAGAGGGAGGAACTACTATTAGAAGTTATACTTCTTCTTTAGGTGTTACTGGACATTATCAAGATTTTCTAATGGTTCATAAAAGAGAAGGAGAACCATGTAAGAAATGTGGTTCAATTATTAAAAGAATTAAAGTTGGAGGACGTAGTACATACTTTTGTCCTAA
Source organism: Bacilli bacterium (assembly GCA_017411235.1). The sequence continues at coordinate 4,823 of JAFPMR010000006.1, forward strand.
ATGTCAAAAATAAAAGCTTACGATGTAAGCTTTTTAAATTTGCATTATTTAAAGAATGGTGTTATTATACGTTAAATTTTTGGGGGTGTATCTATGAAAAAGGATGCTATATATTTAGGAAATAAACCAGTTGGAGAAAAAGAATTATGTGCTTTAATCATTGGTCATTTATCTAAAAACAATGAAGTAGTTAAAACAAATATGATTAAATATCATATGGAACAAATTAAAAATGTAAGTAGTATGTTAATTAGTATGTTAGGTGGATCTTATGTTGAAGCTAGAACATTTAATAATTACTTCTATGAAACAGTTAGTAGATTAGGATATACAACTTCATTATTATGTGCTCCATATGGAGAAAGCCAAACTGTTAGTGGTTTAAGAATGTAGACAAGTAAATATTAATTTACTTGTTTTTTTGTTATAATGAATATAGGAGATGATAAGATGCCTTATATTCAAACAAGGACAAATATTAGTGTAAGTCCTGAACAAAGGGAAAATATTAAGAGAAGACTAGGAGAAGCAGCTTCTATTATAGGTAAGAGTGAAAGCTGGTTAATGACAGAGATAATTGATAACTGTAAGATGTACTTTAGAGGGGATAGTAGTAATTCTATGGCTTATATAGATGTTAAGTTATATGGCAAGGGAAGTAACTATGACGAGATGACTAGAGTACTTACAGAAATAACTAATAGTGAACTAGGTATTACTGGAGAACATATCTATATTAGTTATCAAGAATTTGATACTTGGGGATGGAACGGTAATAATTTCTAACTAAAACAGAGGAAAATTTGACTTCTTATTAACAATATGTTAAAATCATAATTGTTAAAGGGGAGTAGTCCTTAAAAGTATTAGTACACCAACACGCGTCGCTGTATTAATAAGATTTATATCTGGACAAGACTTTTAATATAAAGGTCTTGTCTTTTTTATGCTTTTACCATTGCAGGACCTTTATTAAAAACTATGATAGGGGGAATGAATTTATGGAAAAAGTAAAAGTATTCTTAGGAGGAACTTGTGCAAGTTCTACATGGAGAGAGGAGTTAATACCACAATTAGACGAACACGTTGAAACTTTCAACCCAGTAGTTCCTGATTGGACTCCAGAATGCCAAGCTGAAGAAGATATGCATAGAGAGAATGATGACATTTGTTTATATGTTATCACTCCAGAAGGTGAAGGTTTCTATAGCTTCGTAGAAGTTACTGATGACAGTAATAAGAGACCTGAAAGAACTGTTTTATGTGTATTAACAGAAGCTAATGGTAAGAAGTTTGAAGGACACACTTTAAAATGCGTTTTAAAGACTATGAAATTAATTGCTAAAAACGGAGTAGTTGTTCTAGATAACTTAGAAGCATTAGCTAATTTCCTAAACAATGTTCAAGTCGTTAAAAAAACTAAATAACATTGTTTAATAAAAAAAAGAACATTATTGTTCTTTTTTTATTGGTACATTTAGAATGTCAAAATTATTTAATGGTTGTTTAGATGCTAATTCATATAAGTAAACTGCTTTTAGTTCATATTGATAAATAATAGATTCTTTATCAACTGTTGTTGGAATAGTTAATTCTTTTCTGATACTCTTTAAGTAATTTTGACCTTTATTATTAAAGCCGAGTATTTTTATGTAAGATAATTCGGCTTTTTTGTTGTCTTCTTTTGTTAAACCAATCATGATGTGTAATAACATTCGATTAATTTTATTATAAGTATACCTTTTGGTTTTAATATTAGATATTAATTCTTCTATATTATTAGATACATTAACATATTTTAGGATACGATATTCGATCCCTTCATCAACATCTAGATAGTTTGCTATATTTTGATCTGTTAGTATTTTGAATTTTAAATAATTAAATAAATCATTGTTAGTTATATTATGAATTTTAGGAATAATTTGTTCAGGCAGATATTTTAAGATTACTTCATGGTTTTTAATCTTTTCTCTAATATTAGCAGCACTAATTATTTTATCTGTTGATACTGTATCATGGTAAGAACTAGTTCTTTTTATTGTTTCAGCAATAATATTTGGATTTATTTGTCTTATAGCTTTGATATAAGAGATTCCTAATAAATCATTAGGTTCAGTGATATCTTCTTCAATATTTAATGCTTTTTTCATGGCAGTAGGATAGTTAAATCCTAAATCTAGATATTCTTTTACTTTATTTTCATATTCAGGATCTAGTAATTGGATATCTACAATGTTATTTAATAATTCTATATTGTTAGATTCAGAACCAAAAATTATATGATCTACTTTGAATTCGTTTAGTATTTTAACAGCATAGTAACCAAAGATGTCACTTGCTTGTGTTCCATAGACAAAAGGTAATTCTAAAACGATATCAATATCATTTTCTAAACAGATTTTAGTTTTATCTTCTTTTGTTAGGACACTTATTTCACCACGTTGCATAAAATAACCATTAAGTACACAAATTATTAAAGAATCAGGGTAGATTTGTTTTATAGTCTCTATATGATACTTATGTCCATTGTGGAATGGATTATATTCTGCAATAACTCCGATTACGTTCATTTTAATCACCTTTTATTCCTATTTTTATTTTATTATATAGAGTTGTAATATTCAAGAAAAGTTGTTATAATTAGTTCGCTGGTGGGTGATTAGATGAATATTGACATATCAAAAGTTGATGAAAAAGGTATTGTTATAGATGATACAGTATCTTTTGGTGAAGAATATTTAAAGAATACACCTATACAAAAGTTAGATGATGTTAAAGTAAAAGGAAGAGTTTACTATAGCGTTACTAATGAAGTTGTATTAGAAGCAAGTGTTGATGGAAAGATGGTTCTATTAGATGCTATTGATTTAGAACCTATTGATTACCCAATAAAATTAGAAATATCTGAAGTATTAAGTGAAAATGATGACGAAAAAGACAAAAATGAATTAAAAACACTTGATATTATGGATATTTTATGGCAAAATATTGTACTAGAGGTCCCAATTAGTGTTCGTAAAGACCCTGATAAGAAATATAATCTTCATGGTGAAGGTTGGGAACTAATAGATGAAGAAAGTAAAAAAGTAGATCCAAGATTAGCTCCTTTATTAGAGCTGCTTGAAAAAGAAGGGAAGGAGTGATATCATGGCAGTTCCTTTTAGAAGAACAAGTAAAACTAAAAAAAGAATGCGTCGTACTCACTTAAAGAAAGAAGTTGGAACTTTAACAAAATGCCCAAAATGTGGTGCAACTATCCAACCTCATAGAGCATGTACAAAATGTGGTTACTATAAAGGTAAAGAAGTAATCGCTATGCAAGAAGACGCTGCTGAATAATAGTTTTATAAACTACGTTTAGTAGTTTTTTTTTGCTTTTAATGATATACTTTTATTGGTGATAATATGAAAAAAGTATATGTTTTATTGATATTATTGTTATTATTATGTGCGTGTGGTAAAAAAGATGAAGCACCACGTAAAATGGTTAAATATTGTGAAAATGGGGAACCAGTATATAAAGAAGTTGGTTCTAAAGAAATAGAAAAGTGTGCTATTACTAATAAAGTAGAAGCTACATCAATAGCATGTGAAGATGAAGAGTTTAAGTTTAATAAAGAAACTAAGAAATGTGAAAATACAATATCTATTCCAGCTAATAAGAGAATTGGTTGTAAAGATGAAGAAAACTATGAATTAAAAAATGGCGCTTGTTATCCTAAGAATGGTAAAGGCGGAGTTAAATATAGAACTAGTTTTTATTCTTGCCCTGATACTGGTACACTTAATGGAACTAAGTGTGACTTTGTTGATCAAGTTGATCCAATTGTTACTTGTCCTGAAGGTTATGATGTTAAAGATGCTGAATGTGTTAAAGTAACATATGAAGAAGTTAAGGAAAGAGAAGAGTAATCTTTTCTGCCATCTTAGTTAAGTGGTATAACAGGGCCATGGTAAGGCTCAGTTACAAGTCCGATTCTTGTAGATGGCACCATGAAAAAAAACGACTGTTGTCGTTTCTTTTTTTATTTTTCCATGCATTCTTTGATTTTTTCTTTTCTAAGTAAAAATATGAATAGGAATGTATATAACATTATAGGGAATGTAACAGTAGATAGTTTATATGAACTGATTGTTGCTGTTGCACTACCAATTCCCCAAATTCCTTCATCCATCATTTGAACGAAATCAAATAATCCATGAATTAAAGCTACTCCCCAGATGTTTTTACATCTAGCATAGATAGCACCAAAGTATAAACCTATGACTGTAGCTACTATTACTTGTGTCAAGACTCCTTCGAAGGATGCTTTAATAGTAAAATAATTGATGAAGTGAGCTGAACCAAATAGTAATGATGAAATAATAATAGATAAGCAGATACCTTTTTTAGTTTTTTTACCAAAAGCATCAAACATTAGATTCTGTACAATTCCTCGACATAGTAATTCTTCAGTAAAACCGGTACCAACTATTATAGAAATACAAAATGGAATTATTTTATATAAAGGCAATATTTTATTACCGCTATCGATACCTGTTTTTACTCCAGATATGAAAGCAAATATAATTAAGAAAGATACAAATCCACCAATTAAGAAAGTTTTAAAGAAACTTTTTTTCTCGAATTTTAGAATGCTTTTTTTCTTAATTAAGGTTAATATTACTAATAAGAAAATTGTCATTATTATATAAGCAATTATTTGCAGAATGTATTGATTACTTTTTACTAAAGAGAAATGTTTAAATAGTTTTCCAATACCTGAATAGATTACTAAATAGGAAACTATTATTATTTATAGTTATTGTTTTAAAATTCTACTGCAAAGGTACGAAAAATATTTGATATATGCAAATTTCTATAGAAAAAAACGCCAAAAGTATAGTTTATTTGAATAACTTGTAATATGTAGATTACAAAATAA
>JAFPMR010000049.1 GCA_017411235.1 Bacilli bacterium
ATTGATATATTGAAGATAAGTATGACATATTCTATAATTATAATGGTGATAGTATGAAAAAAAGAATACAAGATATGGATGTTAAAGGAAAAAGAGTACTACTAAGATGTGACTTTAATGTCCCAGTAAAAGATGGCGTAATATTAGATGATAGTAAAATAATTGCTGCTCTTAATACTATTGAATACTTAGTAAAACAAGGAGCAAGAATTATCATTATGTCTCACTTTGGTAAAGTAAAAACTGAAGAAGATAAAAAGACTAACTCTTTAGCACCAATAGCTGCTCACTTACAAAAATTGATTAATACTAAAGTAATATTCTGTAAGCAAGCAAGAAATCTTTATCTAGAAGCTAAAATAGCTAGTATGCAACCTGGAGAAATAATCATCCTAGAAAACACTAGATTTGAAGACGTACCAAATAAACTAGAAAGTGGTAACGATCCTCAACTTGCTATGTATTGGGCAGAGCTAGCAGATATCTATTGCTTAGATGCTTTTGGATCAGCTCATAGAAAACATGCATCAACATATGGTGTTGCTAAATACTTACCAAGTTGTATTGGTTTCCTAGTTCAAAGAGAAGTAGAAGCACTAGACAAGTATGTCTTAAATGCTGCTCATCCATTTACCATTGTAATGGGTGGAGCTAAAGTAGAAGACAAAGTAGAACTAATTGAGTCACTTCTACCAAGATGTGATAACTTGTTACTCACTGGAGGAATTGCCAACTCATGCTTAAACACATTAGGCTTCCCAGTAGGAGCATCACTATGCACTAAAGATCCAGAGATACAAGGTAAATTAAAACAATTATTAATCAACTATAAAGATAAAATAAAACTACCAATGGATGTTATAGTAGGTAGTACTCATGACGATAGCTTTATTAAACATATTAATATAGATAAAGTAGATGAAGACCAAGCTATCTATGACATTGGTATGAAAACAGTTAATCAATTTAAAGAAATAATTGATAACTCTGCTACAATATTTGTAAATGGAACAGCAGGTAAATACGAAGACATTCGCTTTGCTACAGGTACAAGAGAATTATTAACAAATATAGCAAATAGTAAAGCAGTAAAAGTAGTTGGAGGAGGAGACGGAGTTAGTGCTGTTAAACACTTCAACTTAGGAGAAAAATTTAATTTCTTATCTACTGGTGGTGGTGCTACACTTGAATACATTATTCAAGGAGGTTTACCAGCAATAGATAATATTAACGAAGCTTAAAAAATAATCATAATCAAATAAATAATCTAAATTTAACTACTCATTAGAAGGAGTAATATGAAAGAACCTAATGAGGAGTTAAAACAAATTTACAAAAAGATTTCATCTGTTCTAAAACAATTAGGTATATCTCCTAATATAGAGGGTTATTGGTTACTTAGAGATAGTATTTATATATATCTTACTAATAACATAGTTAATATAAAAATAACTAAAGATATTTATTTAAAACTATCACGTAAGTATCATAAGAAAACATGTACAATTGAAAAATCAATACGTAGAGCAATAGAAAAAGGTTGGAACAATTGTGACCTAGATTTTGCTAACGAAATGTTTTCAAATATCATTCCTTATAATAAAGATAGACCTACTAATAATGAGTTTATTTCAACCGTTTCAGAACACTTATCTTTAGAAATATAAAAGAGATTACATCTTTATTGTAATTTCTTTTTTTCTTGTGCTATTATGTTAATAGGAGCATGAATATGAAAAAGATACTAACAATAATATTAGACGGTCTAGGCATGCGAGAAGACGTTTATGGAAACGCTGTTAAAATGGCTGGAATGTCTAATTTTATAAATATATGGAATAACTATCCTCATTGCTTATTGAAAGCTAATGGTGAACATGTTAACTTACCAGATGGCCAAAGTTCCTGCACAGAGATAGGTCATAAGATCATAGGTACCGGCCGAGAGATAGATAATAGATTAAATGAAATCAACAGTGTGTTGAATAAAGATAACCTAAAATACAACCCAAGATATTCAACAATGGTTGATTATTTAAAAAGACATCCAGAGAATAAACTACATATTATTACACTATTATCTGATGGAGGAGTATCGTCACATATAAATCATCTTCATTTATTTATTAAAGAATTAAATAAAAGCAAAATAAAAAATGAAGTGTTAATACATGGTATAACAGATGGAAGAGATTCTGATAAATTTTCATCTTATAAATATATAAAAGACTTATCAGAAGATTTAAGCGAAAATATTCACTTAGCATCACTATGTGGTAGATACTATGCTTTAGATAAAAGTAAACAATACAACAGAACTAAAGTATTCTACGATTTACTATATAACCAAAAAGGAATAGAAGCTTTAAAAGTTAAGATAGTTATAAAGAAATGTTACGATCGTAAATTAACAGATGCTTTTATGCCGCCAATAAAAACAGGTGAGTATCAAAGTATTCAAGAAGGCGATTGCGTAATGTTCTTAAATTATAGTAGAGACAATCAAAAACAAATACTAGAAGCTATGACAAGTCCTGACTTTATATATTTCCAAACAAACAATACTAAAGTAAAAGTATTTAGTTTATATGAAATAGATCCCAAATACAGTAAAGGAAACTTCTTTAATAGTAAAAAGTATACTAATACACTAAATGAATACTTATCAAAGTTAGGTCTAACACAAGCAGTAGTATATGAAAGCATCAGAGAAGATGCTATGACCTACTACCTAAATGGTGAAAGAGAAAACAAATATGACAACTGTGACTTAATAAGTGTTGAATCGCCAATAGTAGATAGTTTTGATCAAAAACCAGAAATGAATGCCTTAACAGTTGCTAAGACAGTTATAAAGTGCATGGAACAAGATTATGACTTTATTATCTGTAATTTTGCTAATGCCGACGAAGTAGGGCATACAGGAAACTATCAAGCAGTAATTAATGGATTACAGGCAATAGATGTCTGCTTAGGTAAGTTAATAGAAGTAGCAGAAGAAAACTTCTATAAAATAGTAATAACATCTAGTCATTCAAATGCAGATACAATAATTAATAGAAATAACGAAATCATTACTAAAAATACTTTAAGCCCTGTTCCGTTTGTCATAATGGATAACAAAATTAGTTTAAAAAACGGTAATTTATCTAGTTTTACGCCAACATTACTGCAATATATGGACATTTCTATACCAAAAGAAATGAAAAATAGCGAAGTATTATTAGAAAAAAACAAAGAACGAAAGTAAAATCGTTCTTTTTTTTGAAAAAAATATCAAAAAAAACTTGATTTTAAGGCTAAAACTTGCTAAAATCATATTCGTATGACTGCGTAGATATGCAAGGTTGCTGATACACTAGGAAGAGTTGTTAAAAACTTTTCGAAAAAAATCAGGTAATTTGCAAGGAGCGAGCCTATACTAGATATAGACGAAGGGAGGACATATAAATGTCAAGTAACAAAGTTCGTATTACTCTTAAAGCTTACGATCATAGAGTTTTAGATCAAGCTTGCGGAAGAATAGTTGAAACTGTTAAAAGAACTGGGGGAGAAGTTGTTGGACCAGTACCTCTACCTACTGACGTAGAAAAGGTTACTATCCTAAGAGCTGTACACAAGTACAAAGACTCTAGAGAACAATTTGAAAGTCGTACTCATAAGAGATTAATCGACATCAAGAACCCAACAAAGGAAACTGTTGAAGCACTTGCTCACTTAGATATTCCAAGTGGTGTTGCTATTAACATAAAGTAAAAAAAGAAAAAATATAAACGGAGGAAAGAAAAATGAAAGGAATCTTAGGACGTAAAGTCGGAATGACTCAAGTCTTTACAAAAGATGGAAAACTTGTTCCTGTAACAGTTGTATCAGTTGAACCAAATGTTGTAACACAAGTTAAAACAGTTGAAACTGACGGATACAATGCTATTCAATTAGCTACAGTAGACAAGAAAGAAAAAAATGCTAGTAAAGCTAGCGTTGGTCATGCTAAAAAAGCAAACACAACTCCTAAGCGCTACTTAAAAGAAATTCGTGATTACGAAGGTACTTATAACTTAGGAGATACAATTAGCGCTGACGTATTCACTGCTGGTGAAATCGTTGACGTTACTGGTACTAGTAAAGGACAAGGTACTGAAGGTGTAATCAAACGTTGGAATCAATCAAGAGGTCCAATGGCTCATGGTTCACGTTATCACAGAAGACCTGGTTCAATGGGAACTATGCTTCCAATGCACGTTCTTAAAGGTAAAAAATTACCAGGACACATGGGTGTTGAAACAACAACAATCCAAAATCTAGAAATAATCGAAGTAAATGCTGCAGAAAATTATATCTTAGTAAGTGGAAATATTCCAGGAGCTAAAAAATCTTTAGTTTTAATCAAAACATCTGTTAAGAAAGGTAATACTAAACCTCAAGCAAAAGAAGTTATTTCTTACGCTGAAGAAACAGTTGTTGATGAAGTTGTAGAAGAAACTCCAGCAGTTGAAGAAACTGTTGAAGAAACTCCAGTAGAAGAAACAACTGAAGAAGTTGTAGAAGAAACAGCTGCTGAAGAAGCTACAGAAGAAAACCAAGAGGAAAGTAAGTAATTTACTTAGAAAGGTGATCTAATATGGCAAAAATACAATTAATTAACATTAAAGGTGAAAAACTAAAAGATTTAACTTTAGCTGATAACGTTTGGAACATTGAAGCAAACGATATCGTACTTAAGAAAGCTATAGATTTACAATTAGCTGCAACAAGACAAGGTACTGCTAAAACTAAAACTCGTTCTGAAGTTTCTGGTGGCGGAAGAAAACCTTGGAGACAAAAAGGAACTGGTAGAGCTCGTCAAGGTTCTATTAGAGCTACACAATGGCGTGGCGGTGGAATCGCTGGTGGAGTAACACCTAGAGATTACACATTCGATATTAACAAGAAGGAAAGAGCTTTAGCATTAAAGAGTGCTTTATCTCACAAATTCCAAGATAAGAAATTAGTAGTAGTTGATGCTGTTGAAATGAAGACTTTAAAAACTAAAGAAATCAAAGACATCATGGCTACATTAAAATTAGATGACAAAGTATTATTCGTAACAGGAGCTGACAATGAAAACTTATTCATGGCTACAAGAAACCTTGGATATGCATACAATGTTAACGCTGACGAAATTAACTGCTATGACATCGTTAATGCAGATACTCTAGTAGTAGACGAAGCTGCAGTAGAAGTAATTGAAGGGGGACTTAAATAATGAAAGATTATACTGATATTATTATCGCACCTGTAATTACAGAAAAATCTGCTGTTCAAGCAGAAGCAAATGTTTATACTTTCAAAGTAGCTTCTAGTGCTAACAAGATTCAAATCAAAAAAGCAATCGAAGCAGCTTACGGAGTTAAAGTTGTTAATGTTAACACTTTAAACACTAAGTCAAAATCTAGAAGAGTTGGAAGATATACAGGAAAAACTCAAACTTATAAGAAAGCATTCATCACATTAGCTGATGGAGACAAAATAGAACTATAGGAGGTAAGAAGATATGGCAATTAAGAATTATAAAGCTACTACTAACGGACGTCGTGGTATGTCTACATTAGTAAGAGATGAAATTACTACTTCAACTCCTGAAAAATCTTTAGTTATTTCAAAAGTTAAAACAGGCGGAAGAAATAACCAAGGAAGAACTACTGTTCGTCACATCGGTGGTGGAGCTAAACAAAAATATAGAGTAATCGATTTTAAAAGAGATAAAGTTGGTGTTACTGGACGTGTTGCAAGTATTGAATACGATCCAAATCGTAACGCAAACATCGCTTTAATCAATTACCGTGATGGTGAAAAGAGATATATCATCGCTCCTAAAGATTTAGAAGTTGGTGCTATTATCGAAAACGGAGCAGACGCTGATATTAAAGTAGGTAATGCTTTACCATTAGCATCTATTCCAGTAGGTACAACAATTCATTGTATCGAATTACAACCAGGAAAAGGAGCAGCTCTATGTAGAGCAGCTGGAACAAGTGCTCAAATCCTTGGTCGTGAAGATAAATATGTTTTAATCAGATTACAATCTGGTGAAACAAGAAAAGTACTAGGAACTTGCGTTGCAACAGTTGGTACAGTTGGTAATGAAGATTACGAACTAATCGATTGGGGTAAAGCAGGACGTACTCGTCACTTAGGAATCAGACCTACAAACCGTGGATCTGTAATGAACCCTAATGACCACCCACATGGTGGTGGTGAAGGACGTGCTCCAGTAGGACGTAAGTCACCAATGACTCCATGGGGTAAAAAAGCTATGGGTGTTAAAACTCGTAAAGATAAGAAAAAATCAACTAAGCTAATTGTTAGCCGTAAGAAGAAATAGGAGGAAATAAACAATGGCAAGAAGTTTAAGAAAAGGACCTTATGTATTCGATAGATTACTTAAGAAAGTTCAAGAATTAAATAAAAATAATAAAAAAGAAGTTGTTAAAACTTGGTCTCGTCGTTCAACTATTTATCCTGATTTCGTAGGACATACAATAGCTGTTCACAATGGAAAAGATTTTATTCCAGTTTATATTACTGAAGACATGGTTGGACACAAATTAGGTGAGTTTGCATTAACTCGTAAATTTGGTGGACATAGCGGACAACAATAGGAAGGAGAAAATAAGAAATGGAAGCATACGCAATACATAAAGGTGCTATGATCGCTCCTCGTAAAGCAAGAATGACTCTTGACTTAGTAAGAGGTAAAGATGTAGCAACTGCTCGTGGTATTTTAGAAAATACTAACACAAAAGCAAGTAGATTAATCCTTAAGGTTTTAAATTCTGCTGCTGCTAATGCTGTTAATAATAATGGCGCAAATGAATCTGATCTTGTTATCTCTGAATGCTATATCAACCCTGGTCAAGTACTAAAAAGAATCAAATTTGGTTCTAGAACAAAAGTTGACAGAAGAGACAAGAGAACAAGTCATATCACTGTAAAAGTATCTGATAATAAGGAGGCAAAATAGTATGGGACAAAAGGTTAATCCAATAGGCCTAAGAGTTGGCGTTAATAAAGATTGGTCAGCTAATTGGTTTGCTAATAAAAAAGAATTTGGTGTTCTATTAAATAAAGATGACAAAATTCGTAAATTTTTAGCAAAAGAAATGAAAGACGCTGCTGTTGCATCAGTTGTTATTGAAAGAACTGAAAAAAGAACAGACGTTAAAATCTATACTGCTAAACCTGGTGTAATTATCGGACACGGCGGTGAAGATATTGAAAAATTAAGAAATAAATTAAAGAAATTAGTAGATGAAGAAGTTTACGTATCTATTATTGAAGTTAAGAATCCAGATTTAAATGCAAAACTTGTTGCAGAACAAATTGCATCACAAATCGAAGCTAGAGCACCATTCAGAAGCGCTCAAAAGAGAGCTATCAGAAATACAATGAAGGCTGGAGCTAAAGGAATCAAGACTGCAGTTTCAGGTAGACTTGGTGGAGCTGAAATGGCTCGTACTGAAGGATATGTTGAAGGTACAGTTCCTCTACATACTATTAGAGCTGATATAGATTATGCTATAGCAGAAGCTGATACTACTTATGGTAAGATCGGTGTTAAAGTATGGATTTATAAAGGAGAAATTCTTCCTGCTAAGAAAAATACGAAGGGAGATGTAGCAAATGTTAATGCCAAAAAGAACTAAGTATCGTAAACTTCATCGTTTATCATACGAAGGACATGCTAAAGGAAATACAAAATTAACTTTCGGTGAATATGGATTAATGGCTACTGAAGGTACATACATTACTGCTCAACAAATTGAAGCAGCACGTATCGCTATGACTCGTTATATGAAACGTGGCGGTAGAGTATGGATCAATATCTTCCCTCATACACCTATGACTAAAAAACCTTTAGGTGTTCGTCAAGGTAAAGGAAAAGGTAACGTTGAACAATGGGTTGCCGTAGTTAAAAAAGGAAAGATTATGTTTGAGGTTGGCGAAGTTGAAGAAGCTATCGCAAGAGAAGCTTTAAGACTAGCTTCACACAAACTTCCTATAACTTGCAAAATAGTTAAGAAAGAAGAAGGTGAAATCTAATGAAGGTTAATGAAACTTTAAAGGAACTAAGAGCTTTATCTGATGAAGAATTAGTTAATAAAATTAAAGAATCTAAAAAAGAATTATTCGATCTTAGATTAAAACAATCAACTGGTTCATTAGATAAACCTGCTAAAATACATGAATTAAGAAAAAATATTGCTAGAATGAATACTATCCTAGCAGAAAGAGAAAATGGAGGCGAACAATAATGGCAGAAACTAAAGATACTAAAAGATCAACATTAGTAGGTAAAGTTGTAAGTGCTAAAAACGATAAGACTATTACAGTTTTAGTTGAAACATACAAAAAGCATCCACTTTATGGAAAAAGAGTTAAGTATTCTAAAAAATACACAGCTCATGATGAATTAAATAAAGCTAAAGAAGGAGATACAGTTAGAATTAGAAGTACTAGACCTCTATCAAAGACTAAGAGATTTGAATTAGAGGAAGTTCTAATCGAAGCTGTTATCCTATAGGAGGTATCATTATGGTAATGCAAGAATCAAGACTTAAAGTTGCTGATAACTCTGGTGCTCGTGAATTACTAGTAATCAAAGTTAAAGGCGGAAGCAAAGTTAAAAGCGGTAACATTGGTGATATCGTAGTTGGAACTGTTAAAAAAGCTATTCCTAATAGTAACGTTCCAGAAGGTAGAGTTGTAAAAGCAGTAATCGTTAGAACAAAACAAGGGGTTAGAAGAGCAGATGGCTCATACATTAAATTTGATGACAATGCATGTGTATTAATCAGAGAAGATAAGAGTCCAATCGGAACTAGAGTTTTAGGACCTGTTGCTCGTGAACTTCGTGATGGAGACTTCATGAAGATTGTTTCACTAGCTTCTGAAGTATTATAGGAGGAACTAGAATTATGAAAGTAAAAGTTGGAGATAACGTAAGAATTCTTGCTGGAAAAGATAAAGGCAAAGAAGGAAGAGTTATTAGAACTCTTAAAAAAGACAACAAAGTTGTTGTTGAAGGAATCAATATGGTTAAGAAACATGTAAAACCAAATAGAATGAATGAAGTTGGATCTATAGTTGATATAGAAGCTCCAATCCATGTATCTAACGTTAAATTAGCTGAAACTAAGAAAGAAGCTAAAAAAGAAGCTAAAAAAGCTACTGCTAAACCTGTAGAAGAAAAAACTACAAAAAAGACAACAAAAAAATCAGAAAAGAAAGCTAGTTAGTAGGTGAAGAGAATGAGTACATTTAAGGATTTATATAATAAAGAAATTACTGACTCTCTAATGAAAAAATTTAACTATTCATCTAAAATGGAAGTTCCAAAACTAGAAAAAATAGTAATCAATATGGGAGTTGGCGAAGCTTCACATGATTCAAAATTTATTGAAGCTGCTGTAAAAGACCTAGAATTAATAGCTGGTCAAAAACCTGTTGTAACTAAAGCTCGTAAATCAATAGCTGGCTTTAAGATAAGAGAAGGCCAAGTAATTGGTGCTAAAGTTACATTACGTGGTGAAAACATGTATAACTTCATGGAAAAATTAATTAAGATTGCTCTTCCTCGTGTTAGAGATTTCCGTGGTATATCAAAAACTGCTTTTGATGGAAAAGGAAATTATACACTAGGTGTTAAAGAACAAATTATTTTCCCTGAAATCGAATATGATCAAATTCTAAAAGTTAGAGGAATGGATATCGTATTCGTAACAACTGCAAAATCAAATGAGGAAGCATTAGAATTACTAAGTGGATTCGGAATGCCTTTCAGAAAGTAGAAAGAGGAGGAAAGAAACAATGGCAAAAACTAGTTTAAAGGTTAAACAATCAAGACCTGCAAAGTTTAAATCAAGAGCATATACTCGTTGCGAAAGATGTGGACGTCCTCATGGTGTTCTACGTAAATACAGATTATGCCGTATTTGCTTCAGAGAAATGGCAAATAATGGACAAATTCCTGGCGTTAAGAAGTCAAGTTGGTAGAAAGGAGGAATTTAGACTATGGTACAAGATATAATAGCTGATATGCTTACAAGAATGCGTAATGCAAATCAAATGAGATATGAAAACGTTGAAGTTTTAGGATCAAAGATGACATTAGGAATCGCTGAAATCTTAAAACGTGAAGGTTATATTACTGATTTTAGTTATGATAAGAACCCAAAAGGTGATAAATTAACTATTACTTTAAAATATGGCGAAAAGAAAGAAAGAGTTATTACTGGTTTAAAGAGAATCTCTAAATCAGGATTACGTGTCTATGCCAAAAGTGATGAAATTCCTCAAGTTCTTAATGGCTTAGGAATTGCAATCATTTCAACTTCAAAAGGATTAATGACTGATAAAGAAGCTCGTGAAGCTGGTCTAGGAGGAGAAGTACTTGCCTATATTTGGTAAGGAAATTAGTTATGAGTAGAATAGGAAATAGAGAATTAGTAATTCCCGCTGGAGTTACAGTAACTGTTGACGGTAATAACATAACTGTTAAAGGACCAAAAGGTGAATTAAATTACACTAAGTCAAGTTTAATCGAAGTTGAAGAAAAAGAAGGAAAAATCGTTACAAAAAGACCTAACGATAATAAAACAGAAAAACAATTACATGGTACTACAAACGCTTTAATCAATAACATGATTAAAGGTGTTACTGAAGGCTACAAAAAAGATTTAGAAATCTTAGGTGTTGGTTATAGATTCCAAGTATCTGGAAACAAAATTACAATCAATGCTGGATATTCAAATCCTGTTGTAGTTGAAGTACCAGCTGGTTTAAAAGCTGAATCAGCAAGTAATACTGAATTAACAATTTCAGGAATAGATAAACAGAAAGTTGCTGAATTTGCGGCTAACGTTCGTTCTGTAAGAGAACCTGAACCATATAAAGGTAAAGGAATTCGTTACAAAGGCGAATATGTACGTCGTAAAGAAGGTAAGAAAGCTGCTAAATAAGAGTAAAGGAGTCGGAATATTATGATAGTTAAAGAATCAAGAAATGAAATGCGTAAAAAAAGACATGAACGTATCCGTGAAAGAGTTTCTGGAACTGCTGAATGTCCTAGATTAAACGTATTTAGATCAAATACACAAATATTTGCTCAACTTATCGATGATGTTAAGGGCGTTACTCTAGCAAGCTCTTCATCTGTTGAGTTAAAAATTAAAAATGGTGGTAATGTAGAAGGTGCCAAAGAAGTTGGTAAAGACATTGCTGCTAAAGCTAAAAAATTAAAAATTACAAAAGTTGTTTTCGATAGAGGTGGATACCTTTACCATGGACGTGTTGCTGCTCTTGCAGAAGCTGCACGTGAAAATGGACTAGAATTCTAGAGGGAGGAGTAAGAATATGCCAAAACCAAAAATGGAAAATAAGAAAAACTTGCTTGAAGAAAAGGTTGTTTCTATCGGCCGTGTAACTAAGGTTACTAAAGGTGGACGTCATTTTAGATTCTCAGCTACAGTTGTAGTTGGAAATAGAAAAGGACTAGTTGGAATTGGAACTGGAAAAGCTAACGAAGTTCCTGAAGCAATCAAAAAAGCTATTCAAGCTGCAAATAAAAACGTAACAAAAGTTGCTTTAATTGATAACAGAACAATTCCACATGAAGCAATTGGTAAAGTTGGACGTGCACAAGTTCTAATTAAACCTGCTGCTGCTGGTACTGGAGTTATCGCTGGTGGTTCTGCTCGTGACGTTCTAGAACTAGCTGGTGTTAAAGACATCGTATCTAAATCACTTGGATCAAATACTAAGATTAATGTTGCTAAAGCTACATTAGAAGCTCTTAAAGAACAAAGAACTCCTGAACAAGTTGCAGCATTAAGAGGAAAGAAAGTTGAGGAGTTATAGTATGAAGTTAAACGAATTACAAAGAGCTCCTGAAGCTAAAGCTAATAAAAGAGTTGGACGTGGACCTGGTTCAGGAACTGGAAAAACTTCTGGTCGTGGACAAAAAGGACAAAAATCACGTTCAGGTGTAAGTATCCATGCATGGTTCCAAGGTGGACAAACTCCTCTATATAGAAGAGTTCCAAAACGTGGATTCAACAATGCAAGATACAGAGTAGAATTTGCTACTATTAATTTAAGTGATTTAAATAAATTTTTTGAAGATGGAGAAACTGTTACTCCAGAATTATTAAGAGAAAAGGGTATTATCAAAAAACAACTTTGTGGTATTAAAGTATTAGGTAATGGTGAACTAGCAAAAAAATTAACTGTTAAAGCTAATAGATTCTCAAGTTCAGCTGTTACAAAAATTGAAAGTGCTGGCGGAAAAGCTGAGGTGATCTAGATGTTTAAAATCTTTAAACAACTATTCAACCGTTCAAATAAAGATTTAAGAAAAAGAATTTATTTTACACTATTTTGCTTAGCAATATTTGCATACGGAAATACAATTACTGTTCCTTGGGCTAGTACAGTATATGAAGAATTAGGTTTCCTAGAAATCTTCAACCTAATGACAGGAAATGGTTTGAAAAACTTCTCCATTTTCGCATTAGGTGTAACTCCATATATTACTGCTCAAATCATTACACAATTGTTACAAATGGATATCATTCCTTATTTTAAAGAATTAAAAGAAGAAGGATATACAGGTAAACAAAAGATAAATAAAATTACTAGATACTTAGGTGTTGCATTTGCATTCCTACAAGGATTTATATTTACAATCGTTTATTCAGGAACAACAGATGCTTTAGTAATTTTAAAAACAACAGTAGTATTAACTGCTGGTACATGTATGTTATTGTGGATTGGTGATCAAATCACTAAACACGGATTAGGTAATGGCTTATCATTATTCATTATGGCTGGTATTTTACAATCAATGCCTAATGTATTTATTCAAGCATTTAAAGACTTAATCATGGCAGGAACATTTACTAGACCAGTTGGAATTTCATTATTTGCTGCATTCATAATCATTTACTTACTAGTAATAGTTGGAATGATTTGGATTCAATTAGCAGAAAGAAGAATTCCAATTCAATATGCAAATAGAACAAATAGTGCTTACGGAGGACGTCAAAACTTCCTTCCAATCAAAATAAATTCAGCTGGAGTTATTCCAGTAATCTTCGCTACTACATTAATAACAATCCCTGTTACTATAGTAAACTTAATTAAGAATGAAAAAGCTATTGCATTCGTTAATAACTACATTATTAATACAAGTACAACAGGATTGATATTATATATTATACTTATCTTCTTCTTTGGTTACTTCTATACGTTCTTACAAATGAACCCAGAAGAACTATCAAAGAATTTAAGTAAGAGTGGCGCATACATTCCAGGCGTAAGACCAGGAAATGACACAATTGACTATGTTAGTAACGTATTAGGAAAACTAACTGTAGTTGGTTCAATCTTCTTAATAATCGTTGCTGTACTACCAATTTTGTTCTCTAAGTTCTCAGGTCTTTCAGACACTGTTACAATTGGGGGTACTGGATTATTAATTGTTGTTGGTGTTGCAATTGAAACATACAAACAACTAGAAAGTAGTCTTGTAAGTCGTAGTCACAGACAAGGCATTAAGAAGTATGAATAATATAATATTTATAGCTCCACCTGCAGCAGGTAAAGGAACTCAAAGTGCTCTACTTGAAGATAGATATGGTTATAAACACATATCTACAGGTGATTTATTAAGAGCTGAAATAAAAAAAGGTAACGAATTAGGTACCAGAATCGATGAAATAATATCAAAAGGCGAATTAGTTAGTGATGATATCATCACTGAACTATTAAGAAATGAATTAGAATCTATGAAAGATGATAAATTCATTTTAGATGGCTATCCAAGAAATCTTGCTCAAGCTGAAACATTAACAAATATCTTTGCTGAACTAGGTATAGATAACTATACTTGCGTATACATAGATATTGATCAAGATTTAGCAATGAAGAGAGCTCTTGGAAGAATAGTTTGCCCTAAATGTGGCGCAAGCTATAATAAATATTTTGAAGATGTAATGCCTAAAGAAGAAGGCATTTGCGATCGTTGCGGTGAAGCTCTAGAAGCTAGAGCCGATGACAATGAAGAAACATTCAAAAAGCGTTTTGAAACATACATTACAACAACTAGTCCATTATTAGACTACTATACAGAAGCTAATAAACTAGAAAAAGTAATGTCAGGAGAAAATGCTGAAGAAACATTTACTTCAATCGTTAATGTACTTGGAGGAGAAGATGTTGACAACTAATAAGTTGTCAACATCTACAACCTTTTAAAAAGGCAGTATCGGAAAAGGAGAAATATATAAAATGGCTAAAGAGGAAAAAATAGAAGTTGAAGGTAAGGTTGTTGAGATCCTAAAAGGTGGAACTCCAATCGTTGAATTACCAAACGGACACACTGTAGAGGCCTACGTTTCTGGTAAAATGCGAGTTAATATGATTCGTATCTTACCAGGTGATACAGTTACAATAGAATTGTCGCCTTATGATCTAACACGTGGGCGTATAATATGGAATAAAAAATAAATGGAGGTACAAATATGAAAGTTAGACCATCAGTTAAAAAGATTTGCGCAAAATGCAAAATAATTAAAAGAAAAGGAAAAATCATGGTTATTTGTGATAATCCAAAACACAAACAAAAACAAGGTTAATTAGGAGGAAATTATGGCACGTATTAAAAATATTGAATTACCAGGAGAAAAACATACTTGCATCGGATTAACTGCAATCTATGGAATTGGTAGAAGCTTAGCTAACCAAATTTGTGACGCTGCTGGTGTTGCAAGAGATAAAAAAATCAAAGATTTAACAGAAGATGAAATTATCAAATTACGTTCAGAAATTGATAAACAAACTGTTGAAGGTGATTTACGTCGTGAAGTTCAATTAAATATTAAAAATAAAATGGAAATAAATTCTTATCAAGGTACAAGACATAAAAAAGGTCTTCCAGTTCATGGACAAAGAACTTCAAGAAATGCTCGTACTAGAAAAGGTAAAGGTAAAGTAGTTGCTAATAAGAAGAAAGCTACTAAATAATAAATAGGAGGTTAAAGAACTATGGCTTATAATAGAAGAAAAAGAAAAGTTAAAAAGAATATTCCTGAAGCACAAGCACATATTCATTCAACTTATAACAACACAGTAGTTACAATTACTGATAAGGATGGAAATGTAATCAGTTGGGCTTCAGCTGGAACAATCGGTTATAAAGGATCTAAGAAGAAAACTCCATTTGCTGCTGGTATGAGCGCAGAAGCTGCTGCTAAAGTAGCAATTGATAACGGAGTTAAAAAAGTAGAAGTATTTGTTAAAGGTTTAGGAGCAGGACGTGAGAATGCTATTCGTTCATTACAAACTGCTGGACTTGAAATTACAACTATTAATGACGTTACTCCAGTTCCACATAACGGATGCCGTCCACCAAAACGTCCAAGAAATTAATTGAAGGAAGGAACTAAGGATATGTTAAGATTTGAAAAACCAGAATATAAAATAGTAGAATATATTGAGAATAACCATTATGGTAAATTCGAACTAGAACCACTTGAAAGAGGTTTTGGTACTACATTAGGAAATGCTTTAAGAAGAGTTATGTTATCATCACTACCAGGTAGTGCAATTACATC
>JAFPMR010000050.1 GCA_017411235.1 Bacilli bacterium
GGTAACATAGAACGTAATTCATCAAACGTATCAGGGTCTTTCGTCTCATTATATCTTTCCCTTAATTCATTTAAATCATTAATTATCATATTCCATGCTAATGTATCTTTACTATGTTCAAATTGGTCTAATCTAAATGGTTCTTTTAAACCTGTATGCATAAAACTAGTACTATTACGTGTAGTACCTATCTTATAGGTATCAAATTCAGCCCACCAATACATAGGTGCATCTATGTATAATGCTACAAATATCTGTCTTAGGAACTTCCTATGTTCAGTTCCTCCTCTAATTAACTTACATGCTAATGCTAGGTCTTTAGGACCTATTTCATCTAAAGTAGAGTCTGATTTATCCCAGCTCTTTAATGGGTTTCTCATGCCACTTATAGCAGGCAGTATATTATATACACCTTCAACAATTATTTTCATACGTCTTTCATATCCTTACTAACTTTAATTACAGTTGATAGCCATAATGCTACAAACCAAAGTAATTTATATGCTGGCTCAATATCTAAGAAAACTAATAAGCCAAAATTAATAGCAAAAAACCATATCATAATATTAATCTCCAAGTGTGATATAGATCACATTAGAGTTTATAAATACTCCTTATGTCAAGATAGGGATATTAATCTGTTTAAATACCATCTGGCTTTCTGTAGGTCTTCTAGACCATTCTTATGTTTGTATCTCCACAAGTATTTAATTACATTACCATACAGAAATCCCTCTGCACCTTGTAGGTCATTCTGTTTGGCTAATTCTTCAATTACGTCAATACATTCATATTTACCAAATGTATAATGGTCTGGTTTATCTACATTATCAGTCATTTTTTCCTCCTATTCTATTTCTACTATAAAACCACTATCCCCAACATTTAAATTAAAAGCATTAGAAATTTCAGAAGGTTGTAGGATATAAATTGGTTTAATATTTTTAATTGTTTTATCCTCTATATCTTTACAATCTATAGTAAATTCATCTGTCAGTATAAATACTTTTGAGATAAATTCTTCCTCTTTAATCCATTTAATAATGCAAAAATCAGCAGTAATTTTATTTAAAAAGGTTTCAAGTGATATATTACTATTAATCATTTTTTCCTCCTATAAAATTAAGCATGTAAAGCAAAAAGTGTTTTATATCCATATGTTTTAAAATAAGCTTTAAGTGCTTTTCTAACTCTGTTAATAGGTGTTCTAACAGCATAATCATAGTTATCAGTAACTAGTACTTCTTTTTTATTTGCATTAGCATTTATTATTCTAATACGTAATGAAAACGGTCTTTTAGCATGATCATACACTATAGTCATATCATTCTTTCTTTCATTAATTACAGGAAATTCCATATCATATCCTTTAACATATAGGCATTCCTGTGGAATATGTTCTAACATCTCTTCCTCCTATTACTATTAAATTACCATTAATAAAGCAAAAAACAAGATAATAATTAATATTTCTCTCATTGTTTACACCACTCCAATAACGAGTTATATCTAACAGCTAATTGGTCACATTCGTTTCCGATAGCCATACTTTCTTTAACTTTTCTGAGTAAATCGGTTTCTGTGTAACATTTAACACTGGGTTTATCTCTGGTTTCTTTGGACACTCTTGTACTGCTTGTATCGGTGTGCTGCAAGCACTCAGGAACAAAAGTATCACGAAGATTGTTACTAACAATAAGTACCTTTTCATACTCCCGTTTAAGTAAATCAATCTTTTCTGAATAATCTTTGATGATTTCATTTTCTTTTTCCTTATATGTTCTTTCTTGGTTTAATATGGCTTTTAAATTACTTGTTTGTAATTGGTTTAATGTAGCCTTATACTCATTAGATGCATTTGTATAGCCTTTATAATAGGCAAATACACCTATAACCAAGTAAGAACATATTCCTATTGTTGCTAATAAAGACTTATTTATCAGCATTAATTCTTTCCCAAGTATCACATTGACGCATAGCCATTAATAATCTGTAATCTGCATCAGATTCTTCAAATTCATTAAATGGCTTACCATCTTTGGTATATTCCACATCTAAATCTAAGGTTATCTTTACTCTCCAACCTTTAAAGTTCTTGGATTTAAGAATAACCTCTCCTTCAGTAGGAACATAAGTAAAATAATCCTGTATTCTCATTTATGTATTAATCCTTCTATTGTATAAACTTTATCATAATCTGATGGTGCTACATGCACTTTACCTAATAAATATTCAGAGCTATCTTCATCTTTAGCAACGTAAATATTACTATAACCACCTGCTACTTTAAAGTTATAAATACCGTATTCATTTGTTTTAGTGGAAGTGCGTAATCCAACATATGAATCATTTCTATCAGTAATTTCTACAGTAATTACTGCATTAGGCAATATCTCACCTGTAGGTCCATATAATTTACCTTGTAAGTGAGTTGTTAAAGTATCAGGGTGATAATAATCACAAGTTGGTTCTAAAGATTCATTTTTTCTACAACAAGGACATCTAGACATTTTGGTTCTCCTATTAATTAAGTATGTATATGATATAATTAGTTAATTAAATCGCTATACATCAAATAGGAAACCTATGGCAAGAGAAAAGGTAAAAAAATATCAAGAATACCCTGAAGATACTAGTAATTTATTTTATGAATATAAAAATCATGCTACCCTCAATGATGGCTATCATTCATATGTTAGGCAGCATGGAACTAATGAGTATATTAATGCACAGTATGTAGCAAGAGTAAAAGAATTAGATATTATTGATTGGCTTAAATCAATCTAATTACTTACCTGTACCACCAAATCCTGTATCCCCTCTACCTGTTTCAGACAGAGTATCAGTAAGCTCAATAGCTACCCTTGAGAAAGGTACTATAAGAGCCTGTAAGGCTCTCTCACCTCTTTTAAATGTAATTGGTTTATCACATATTGGGTCTAATGTAATAAATGCTAACCATTCTCCTCGATAGTCTGCATCAATTACTCCTACAGTATTTCTTAAACCAATACCCTTAATACCTGCACTAGACCTAGGCAGTAACAGTGCTACATGCCCTTCGGGTACTTCAGATGCAAATCCTAACGGTATTTGATTTACTTGGTTTGGATTAAGTATTACATCTGTTTGGAAATAGATGTCTAATCCACCTGATAAATCTCTTTTATATTCTGGTTTGATGAAATTATTTACTAATGGCTTAATTTTCATAAAAAATTCCTTGACAATTAAAAAAACAATTAAATACCTTTTTTATCAATTTATTGAACAGGTGATTTATGGACTATAAACTGACTAATTGGGCTAACGAGCCAACTGTTGCTGACTTGAAAGATGATTATGTAAATTGTAAATCAAGTCATGACAAACAGGAAGCTCTAATTGATGACTACTTGGTTAAGTATAAAGCTGACCCTATACCTTATGACCACAAGAGAGGCAAAACTCGTAGCACAGTCCAATCTAAGTTAATACGTAAGCAGGCTGAGTGGCGTTACTCTGCTCTTACAGAACCATTCTTAGCTGAAAACAATATCTTCAAAGTTAACCCTGTAACATATGAAGATAGCTATGCAGCAAGACAGAATGAACTAGTCCTAAATCATCAGTTCAATACCCAAATTAACAAGGTTAAGTTCATTGATGATTATATTCGTAGTGCTGTTAATACAGGTACTTCAATAATCAGAGTTGGTTGGGAAGAAAAAGAAGATTATCTTGATGTCCCTAAACCACAGTATCAACCTAACCATGTTAACCCTGAAGACCCCGTAGGGGTCAATAGATTTGAGAGAGTTAAAAAACTCTATCAAGACTCAATCTATATTGGTAATATTCCTGAACAGTGGATTCAGTGTATTGAATTAGCTAATCAGGAAGAACAGCAAAGACAACAGCAGGTATTTGCTAATATTCAGACGCAGTTGGAACAATATAAACAGTCAGGTATGGCTGAAGAACAATTACAGCAAATACAGCAACAGTTACTTGAACAGGCTCAACAATATCTTCAATCTCTTCCTCCAATAGCCTATGAACCTGTTCAAGTAGGCACTGTTTATGAAAGACAAACCAAAGTAATAAACAGACCTA
>JAFPMR010000051.1 GCA_017411235.1 Bacilli bacterium
AATTATGAAGCTGTTAAATTCTATAAAGATTTGGGTGCTACTAGGGTTGTTTTAGCTAGAGAAGCATCTAAGGAAGATATTAAACGTATTAAGGATGAAACTGGTGTAGAAATAGAATGCTTCGTTCATGGAGCGATGTGCACTTCTATTAGTGGTAGATGTGTATTATCTAACTATGCTACTAATAGAGATAGCAATCGTGGTGGATGTGCTCAAGTATGTCGTTTTGTCTTTGATCCTGATAATAGTGATCAAGTATTTAGTATGACTCCTAAGGATTTAAATATGGTTTCTAATATAGAAGAAATGATTAAGGTAGGAGTTAACTCATTTAAAGTAGAAGGTCGTATGAGAAGTGTTTATTATATAGCTACTGTTATATATGTATATAGACATTTAATCGATATGGTACTTAATGGTACTTTAACTGATCAATATCGTAATTATTATTTAAATATCTTAAATAGATGTGCTAATAGAGATAGTACAGAACAATTCTTTAATGGTTTACCAGGTAAGAATGAACAATACTTCTTAGGTAGAGAAGAAGTAAGTAATAAAGATTTTTTAGGATTTGTATTAGATTATAAAGATGGTATGGTTATAATGGAACAAAGAAATTATTTTAAACCTGGAGATGTAGTAGAAATCTTTGGACCTAAGATGGAACCATATACTTTTACGATTCCTGATGAATTATATGACAAGGATGATAATTTAATTGAAGTAGCTAATCATCCGCAAATGATCGTTAAATTCAAGTTAAATTTAACTCTAAATCCAAATGATATGATGCGTTTAAAAATGTTTGACATTTCTTCTTTCAAGTAGTATTATGTTGAAAGTAATTTGTTGAAGGAGTTGTCGTGTATGGCAAAAGAAGAAATTTTGTTAACTGCAGAAGGTTATGCAGAATTAGAAGAAGAATTGAATGATTTAAGAGTTAATAAAAGAGCTGAGAATGTTCAAGCTATTAAAGAAGCAAGAAGTCATGGCGATTTATCTGAAAACTCTGAATATGATGCTGCAAGAGATGAACAAGCAAAGATTGAAGCAAGAATTCAAGAATTAGAATATAAATTAGAACATGCTACAATTATTGATAATGCAGATAAAAGTAAAATCAATGTTGGATGTGAAGTAACTATCCTTTATGAAGATGATAATGAAGAAGATACTTACTATATTGTTGGTTCTTTAGAAGCTGATCCATTTGAAAATAAGGTTAGTAATGAATCACCAATTGGACATGCATTAATCGGTCATAAAGTAGGAGATGTTATTCCAGTTGAAGGACCTAATGGTTCTTACAATGTTAAGGTATTAAAGATAGCTTAATTGCTGTCTTTTTTATTGTAATACCGGTAAAAATTAGTTATAATATTGGTGTTTGAAAGGGAGAAGTAGAAAATATGAAAAATGTACATGATATAGATGTAGAATTAAAAGGTAAAGATTGGGAATCTGTTCTTGATGCTGCATTTAAGAAAAAAGTAAAAGATATAAGAATTGATGGATTTAGAAAAGGTAAATGTCCTAAGAATGTTTACTTACAAAAATTTGGTATTGAATCTCTATACATGGATGCTGTAGATATTGCAGCTGGTGATGCTTATAATAAAGCTTTAAGAGATGGAAACTTAATTCCTGTTTGTGAACCAAAGATGGATGTTACTGAAATTGATAAAGAACACATTAAATTCAAATTTACTATCATTACTAGACCTGAAGTTAAATTAGGAAAATATAAAGATTTAGGTGTTAAGAAAGATGAAATTAAAGTAAGCAAAAAAGAAATAGATGAAGAAGTTCAAAAGTTAGCTTCTAGACTTGCTGAAATAATTGTTAAAGAAGATGGAGAAGTAGTTGAAGGAAATACTGCTGTTATCGATTTTGAAGGATTTGTTGATGGTAAACCTCTAGATGGTGGAAGTGGACAAAATTATCCATTAGAAATTGGATCTCATACTTTCATTCCTGGTTTTGAAGAAGGACTTGTTGGTATGAAGGTTGGGGAAGAAAAAGAACTTAATTTAAAATTCCCAGAAGAATATACTAAAGAACTTGCTGGTAAAGAAGTTAAGTTTAAAGTTACTGTAAGAGAAATCAAAGAAAGAGTATTACCTGAATTAAATAAAGAATTCTATGAAGATTTAGGTTTCGATGATATCGATAATGAAGAAGACTTCAGAAAAGAAGTTAAGAAAGCTATCGAAGCTAAAAAAGGTGAAGAAGCTAATAATAAATATTTAGACGATGTATTAGAGGCTGCTTCTAAGAATATGGAAATAGAATTAAATCCAGAAATCGTTGATGATGAAGTTCATCGTATGATTAATCAATTTGCTGAACAATTAAGAATGCAAGGTTTAACTATGGAACAATATTTCCAATTCACTGGTGGCTCTGAAGAAGACATGCATAAGAAGATGGAACCTGAAGCTGAGAAGAGAGTTAAATATCGTTATTTAATCGAAGAAGTTGCTGAAAAAGAAAAAATTGAAGTAACTGATGAAGAAGCTGAAAAAGAAGCTGATGAAATGGCTCAACAATATGCTGTTTCTAAAGAAGAGTTCTTAAGTCACTTTGGTGGTTTAGAAACTGTTAAATATGATTTAAGAATGAAAAAAGCTCTTAAAGTATTAGGTGGCGAAGACGCAGAGTAATTGATTATTATCAATTACTTTTTTTATGTACTTATGTTATAATTATAAATGAAATAATAAAGGTGATTATATGGCTAGTGAAAAAGAAACAAATGATAATGTAATCAAAGAAAAAGTAGTAAAAATTGAAGATGCTGATAAGTTTATCAAAGCAAATAACCATGAGAAGAAAACTAGCAATGCTTATCTTTTTGGTAAAGCTTTTGGAGAAAGACTTAGAACAGATAAAATGTTTTTAGTTTCATTTTTTATTACTTTAGTTTTCTTGTGCTCTGTTGCTTATCGTATGTTGAAGAACTCTGAAAGCGATTATCCTGGTATTTTTAATAAATTAATTAAAACGGAAGAAAAGAGTACTTCTAGTGAAGATGATTCTAAAGTCCCTGTTCAAGTTGATGAAGTTTTAGATATATCTGATAAAGTTGGAGTATATAGTAGAGAAGTAGCTTTAACTGATAAAGTTGTTTTAAGTGATTCGTGTACTATTGATACTTATAAGTATGTTTATCAGATTAAAAAAGATAAAACTATTTCTAAATATTTATATAATAATTGTTTAGGTGCTATTAAAGTTTGGGATGGTAAACTAGATTATGTTTCTATTGGTGATGTTAAATATATAGGTACTAATGATTATCATTTCTTGTTCTCTGGAACTAGTATGAGAGAAGTTGATGGAGATACTTATAAAATTGATGATGATATTACTTCTATTAGAGAAAAGAATAATATTAAGAACTTATCTGTTACTTTTATAGATAATAGTGTTATCTTCAGTTCTTATACTAATATAATCTTAATGAGAGGCAATAGTGTCTTATATAACTTAAATAATGAATATAAGAATAATGGTGGTAAGGTAGATAGATATGTTTATCCTA
>JAFPMR010000052.1 GCA_017411235.1 Bacilli bacterium
AAATGTTTAAAGACAAGAAAATTTTTATTTTAGGTATGGCTAGAAGTGGCTATGAAGCTGCTAAGTTGTTAGCTAAAGACAATGATGTATTAGTTACTGATATGTCAGAACAAGATGAAAAACAAGTTAAAGAACTAGAAAGTTTAGGTGTTAAAGTAGTAATTACTGATGATCCTCTTCCTTTGTTAGATGATTCTTTTGATGTAATGATTAAGAATCCTGGAATTAAATATAGTACTCCTGCTGTAGTTAAAGCTAAAGAACTAGGTATGGAAGTTATTAATGAAGTTGAACTTGGATATAGATATTTAGACAAAAAAGTACATATTATTGGTGTTACTGGTTCTAATGGTAAGACTACTACTGTTACACTTATTTATATGATGATGAAAGAAGCAGGCTTACCTGCATTATTAGGTGGAAATATAGGTACTCCATTCTGTAGATTTGTTAAAGATGTTAAAGATGGAGACTATTTAGTAATGGAGATATCTGATCATCAATTATGTGATATGTATCAATTTAAAACTAATGTTAGTGTTTTAACTAATATTTACGATGCTCATGCTGATTTCCATGATTCTCATGAAAGATATGTTAAAACTAAGATGAAAATATTTAATAATCATACTAAAGACGATATAGCTATTATTAATAGAGATAATGAAGAAGCTGTTGATAACACAAAAGATATCAACAGTACTAAATACTATTTTTCTAAAGATAAAAAAGAAAATGTTTATATGAAAGATGATGCTATTTATTATCATGATGAAAAGATTATTGAAACTAAAGATATTAAATTAATGGGCTCTCATAATTATGAGAATATTATGGCTGCTATTAGTGCAGTAAAGGTATATGGTGTTAATAACGAAGCTATATGCAATGTATTACATACTTTTGGTGGTGTAGAACATAGAATTGAATATGTTACTACAATAGATGGTGTAGATTATTATAATGATAGTAAAGCTACTAACTGTGAATCTACAAAAACTGCTTTATCTTCTTTTAAGAAACCTACACTATTAATCCTTGGTGGCTTAGATAGAGGACATTCTTTTGATGAATTAACTCCTTGTATGGGTAATGTTACTTATGTTGCTTGTTATGGAGAAACTAAACCAAGAATTAAGGAGTACTGTGATCGTTTAGGTATTGATTGTGGTGTGTTTGATAATTTAAAAGAAGCAACTATAAGTTGCTTCAGTAAAGCTCAAAAAGATAATGTAGTATTATTAAGTCCTGCTTGTGCTTCTTGGGATCAATATAAAGCCTTTGAAGACAGAGGAAATGAGTTTAAAGAAGTTGTTAAATCATTAAAATAAAAAAGAGTTATTAAACTCTTTTTTTTATTCACTAAATGGTTTGATTGTATCTTCACTTACAGGTCCTGAAGGATTAAGTGCAGATAAATCAACAGGTTGTTCACCAGATGCGCTAGGTTGTGCAGGAGCAGGTGCTGGTGCAACTGGCGCAGGCTCAACTGGTGCTGCAGGTGCAGGTTCTACTGGTGCTGCAGGTGCAGGCATATCAACAGCTGGTGTTGATTCTGCTACTGGGGCTGGTTCAGTAGTTGTTTCTACTGGAGCAGTTTGTTCATCAGGAGTAACTATATCAACAGTAGGAGCTATAGGAGCATCTACTACTGGTGCTTCAACAGTTGGTACAACAGGAGCCTCCACTACAGGTTCTGGATCCGCTACTGGAGCAGGTTCAGTTACTGGAGCAGGTTCAACAGGTGTTGGTGCAGCAGGCGCTGGCATTTCAACAGGTGTTTCTACTGCTTGTGTAGGTTCAGCAACTGGTGCTGGTTCCTCTACAGGAGCAGGTTCTGCTACCAAGGCTGGTGTTTCGATTGCTGGAGCTTCAATTGGAGTTTCTACAACTGGAGCTGCATCTACTGGAGCAACTGGTTCTGCAGGTTGTGCAGGTGCAGCTGGTGCTACAGCAGGCATCTCTAATGTCTCAGCTTGTTGTGGTACTTGTGCTTCAGGAGTTACAGCAGGTACGCTCTCTTCTGCGGGAGCTGCTTCATCTAAACCTTGTTTAGCTACTATGTCTTTCAAAGTACCTACAAACTTTGTGGTTTCTTCATTACTATACCCTTCTTGAATTATCTCGGCAATTTGATCATGATTGAAAACAGCCGTTTGTTTATTAGATAGTATTCCCTCTGGGAATAAACATGCAGAATAGTCATAAACTTTCTTTCCATTATTATCTTTTGATACAGGCAAATATCCTGTAATCATAATCTTCTTTTGACCATTCTTTAATAATACAACGGTTCCAATTGGTAAAAACTTTTCTTTCATGTTACCACCCTTTTATACTTTCTCTATTATATTCTACCACAATTTACTCTTGAGTATCAATTATATTATTTAATACCATACTATAATAACATAATAAGACATTCTTTTAAGTAAACTTTAATAAAAAAAAGACTTTTTCAAGTCTTATTTTGTTAAATTGTTTCCTAATTTGTTTTCAAATACTGTGCAAAGACTATCAAGATATTCTTTGCTTTTTAAATGTTCTCTCCAGTATTCAGGTATATTTTCATATCCATAGTAAACACCAGCAATTGATCCGGTTACTGCTCCAACAGTGTCAGTATCTTCTCCTAGATTAACCGCTTTTAGTACAGCTTCTTCGTAATTATTTGATTTTAAGTTACACCAAATACTTGCTTCTAGAGTATCTACTACAAATCCAGAAGATCTTATTTCTTCTTCAGGAGCTTTTTTTAGACTTCCATCAAATAATCTTTTGTAGTATTGAATACTTTCTTGACTATAATATTTGCTATAATCATAATCTTTTAAGTTTTCATAAGCTATTTCTGGATTATTGCCATTTAGTATTTCTCTCATATAATCTGCATATATTTTGCATCCTAGCTTACTAATTTCATGAGCATGAGTAAGTGAAGATACGTTGTTAATTAGTTCAACCTCTTGTTCATATGGGATGTTATTATAATAGCAATAAAGTACGACTGGTAAAATTCTCATTAATGAACCATTACCGTTTGATCTAACACTCTTTTCTCCACATTGTATAGGGTCAATGCCCATAGTATAACTTCTAATTGCATTACTTGTTGTTATTCCAATATCGAAGAAAACTCCTGTTGCTGTATATTTGGAATTATTAGCCCAATCAAAGAATTTATGCATGATATCATCATAATCAATAGTTCCTGTTTCATTTATTGAATCCATTGTAGCAATAGCCATAGATGAATCATCAGACCAAGTTCCTTCTGGTTGATTGTGTGTCCCATATCCAATCATTTTAGTAATTGGATTTATTTTTAATTCTTCTCTACTTTTAAATTCAGCGGGAACACCTACTGCATCAGCTATAGCTAAACCAAACATTCCATCTTTTACTTTGGTGTTTTCCATAATATACCTCCTGTTTTAGCCAACTTTTCTTATTGGTTGTTCTTCTTTATTTTCTATCAATTCTAGTTTTGTTAGGAAATCATGACATTTTTTATATTTTTCTACTCTTTGTAAATCCCATTCGGTTACTTCATTTAGTCTTGATAGATCCATATTATGTTCTAAGTCTTTTATTTTGACTGCTCTAGCTACTGGATTTGTTCCAATATCTCTAACATAATCATAATAATCTACGTTAGGATCATGTGTAAGAAGCATTAGGGCATCTAACACTTCTTCTGGGAATCCTTCTTCTCTAAGTTGTTCAAATGTCATGTCTGTATCTTCTACAATATCGTGTAATAAAGCTACTGTAGCAGTTGTTTCATCTTTCATTTGTTCTGCTACATGAAATGGATGATTAACATAAGGTAAGCCGGATTTATCCACTTGATCCTTATGTTTCTCAAACATTAACTTCATGGCTTTTTTAGTCATCGGAGTGTATATCATCAAAGACGCCTCCCATAGTGATATTCTTCACCTTCTGGATAAAAGTCTTCAAAATCTATTTTTTCATAGTGCAATTCACCATGTTCATATTCAGCAAAGATTGTGGTATCTTTATTCCACTCTTGTGTTTCTGGGTTAAATCTATATGCAGTATTTGTTGTGTAATCAATTTTGATAATTAATCCACTAGTCAACTGTATATATGTAGCTTTTGAATTACTTTGCTTAATCTTATCTACTGGTGTTTTTTGGGCCATTTCTCTTAGCCAGTCTGGAACATTTCCATTTAGAATATCTTCAATATCTACTTCTTGTGGATTAACATTGTTTGCTCTAAGTAGTGCATAGATATATTTCTTTCTCTCTAATCTAGCAGCTTTTTGTGCTTCTACTTTTTTACTATCTAGGTATTCTTTTAGTTCCTCACCAGTTAAACTGTGATTGTCCCCTTTAGATTCTTCCATATGAAACCCGATTGGTTCAGTAAGTCTTCCATTATTATTCATATGTATCTCTCCTTTTCCTTTTCTATTCTTGAGTTAAATAAATATATACTCCTTGACCACTTGCTGATTTTTTAACTCCGGTAACTCTAAATTTTGATCCTGCAGCTATTAATACTTCTTGTTCCGATGAATTATAATAACTGAAGTTTCCTACTGGACTACCATCTTTAGTAGTCATAATGAGGTTAACTCCTGAATCATCCATAAATCCTCCACCCATCTCTGGTGTTGAACTCATGAATCCATCATCCATATAAATTGGTTCACTTCCATATTTAGTTAATTTAGCTGCAATTTCTTCAGCAGAATCTGCACTTGTTATACCATATTTTTCTAATGCATTCCATCCTGTTCCACGTCCAATTATCATACTTGAACTACCTGGATTCATTGAAATAGCATCATTTATTGCTTTAGTTTCTTCTGATACTTTTGTTAATAATTCAGAATAAGTTATATTTCTACCATTTACCCTTATGGCATCCCACGACTCCTCAGCTATTAATTCATCTGTTAACAAATCGTGATAGTATACATGTTTTGACCCAAAAGCTCCATAGAATACAATTGCTCTTCTTCCTTGTGCGTCAGTCATTATATTACCAGCTGCATCTCTTAGATATAAATGTTCCAATGTCTCTGCAGCTGTATCTCCCCATGCTCTATTTACTGAATTAAGAACATAGTAACATCCAGGAGTATCAGCATTTTCACCAATATATCCTCGAATTAACTGTTCATATGTATATTCTGCTCCTGTTAATGGGTCTACATATTTAGCACCTTTGATTCTTTGTCTCCATACAGCTTCATCTGCAGCTGTAGCAGCTTTATACTCGTCGAAATCCTTGAATGTTGTTGCTCCAGGATTTGCCATTCTTGCTGCTTCAACAGCATCATCACCATATGACATACTACCAACATCTATTATAGTCATCATCTTAGCTGTTACAGCTTTATCTATCTGACTAGCTGTACTTGGTGCAAAGTCTACTGTTTCTCCATGAAGACTTTGATTTATTTGTTGAATTCTATTTGCTACATCTTTTGTCGCACTATCTACAGATGTATTTCTAGATATTTCATATAATTCATGATTTAATCCTTCTTTTACTGAGTAAGATGCTTGTGTATGGAATTGTACTTCCATCAAAGATCCATCTGCTCCCCTAAAGGTAATATTTAAACCTTGATATGTTGGATTACCCCATGAATTGTTAACATATAACACTTCATAGCCTTGACTCTTCATGAATGCAACACGATCTAGAACGTCACTACCATAACTTGCACTATCAAGTATAAATGTATATCTTAAGCTATCATTTACCTCAGCTGCTGCTTCATCAAGAGAATATCCTTTTTGCATTAATCTTGCAATCTTCTCTTGAATAGAATCAATACTCTTAATATCATGTTGAACGCCAGCTAATGTAGCTCCGTCTCCAGTCATTGATTCCATCATGCTTCTAACTTGAGGCTCTTTTGCTGATGCGGCATCATAAATTTGTTTTGCTTTAGTAGCTGCTCCAGCTTGTTCTGTAGGCGATAATAAATCCATAGACTTCGTAGCTGCTCCTGTATCAACAACACCACTCATTCTCTTAGCTAATTCTATTTCTAATGCTTCTTTTTCTTGTAGTAATGCTAACTTTTGTGCGTAGTCAGCTGCACTAGGATCTAATTGAGCAATTTCACTCTTAATAGATGCATGTATTTCATCTTCTGTCATTT
The DNA here is from genome assembly GCA_017411235.1 of Bacilli bacterium. The sequence goes on from JAFPMR010000052.1 coordinate 6,152, forward strand.
GTACTATCTTCTTAGGTGTTGCTGCAGTATCTATTGACTTAACTGCTGCTTCTGATGCTCCATCAGTTGCTTCACTAACTTCACTAACTGCAGCTTTTGTTGCACTATCAACTTCTGTTTCTATTTCCTTAGCAGCACTTACAGCCTCTTCAGTACTAATAACTGTTGCTCCTGCGGCTTCAGCGCCTGCAATTTCTTTTGCCGCTGCGTCAGCTTCATCTGCTACTGCTGTTATTGATTTAGCTGGTGGAGCTGCCATTGAAACACCAACATAATCATCTAGAGCTTCTTTCATTCCTGGAGGAAGTTCTGTTGTTGGATCTAATAAGAATTTTTCTAAGTATTCTTCTACTTCTTCTTGACTATATTTTATTTCTCCACCAAATGTTTTTGCTACAGCTTCTACAGATTCTCCAGTATCTATTGATTTAGCTGTACTTGTTGTAGCATCTGCTACAGCTGATGAAGTTCCTGTTCCGGCTGCTATATCTGTTACTGCTGATTTGTTTTGAATGAAATCAACAATTTCTTTTGGCATACCTGTAGGTATCGTAATATCTGGATCTGTTTCAGCTTTCTTTAAGAAGTCTAATATTTCTTGAGGTATTCCCATTGGAGGAGTAACGTCAGGATCCATCATATATTTTTCTAAGTATAAGTCTATTTCTGATTTAGGAACATCCAATGTCTTAACAGCTGTTTCTGCTGATTCGCTGGCGGTTCCAGCGATAGCTTTTCCTACTTCAGCTGATGTTTCTTTACCAGCTTCGTCTCCCATGCTACCGACTATTTCTTTTGTTGCTGCTCCCGCAGTTGTTGCAGCAGCTATTGTTTCAATAGCATTTGTTCCATTTACTGCTTTTCTTATGTCTGGTATCTCAGACAAGAAACTCATTGCAGCTGCACTACCAGCATTAGTCATAACGCTAGTCCAGCCACCATTAAATTTAAATAGTGCATCATATTTTTCCGTAAATGATAATTCATCCCAAGACTTGTCGGCAATTCTGTTACCATTTTCATCAAAATTAACAAATTGCATTATTTGTTCCATATTTGTTTCGTTTGGATTATAAATCATTTGCATTAATGGATCTATAAAGCTTGCTGATGCTCCATCGATTGTATCTAATGCCACGTGAGTACCAGTTGTTGCTAATTGTTGAACTATAGCTCCATGTCCTAGATTGGCAAGTTTTAATGAGTTGATAGATGCTCCTAAGAACATTTCTCCACCTTCCCATAAACCTTTGGCAGCTCCATAGCCCATACCTTCTAATAGACCAGCTCCATCGTTCCATGCATGTTCAGTATTCTTACCAAAACCTGCTGTTGCTGCAATTGTTCCTGATATTACAGCTTGTTTTGTTATTCCTATAGTTGCTAATGAACCAATGTGAATAACATTACTTGAAGCTGCTGCTGTTGCACCTGATGCAGCGGCAGCACCACCACTTACTGCTGTTCCAATTCCCATTGTAGCAATTGTAAGAGCTATGATACCAGCTATATATCCAACACCGTTAGCTATTTTATATCCTGCTCCATCAGATTTAAATGGAGCATATGCATTCTCATCTAACCATTTACCTAGTGGACTGTTTTCATGGAATTTTTTAAATGCTTCGTTAACATGTTCTGTTTTTACGAATTCCATTGTATCTGCCCACATGTCTTTAGTTATAGAGTGCCAATTTTCGTTTCCTGTAATTTTGCCTGCTACCCATTGTCCAAAGTCGGCAATTCCAGTAACAATGGAACCTACAGCTGTTCCTACTATAGCGCAAGTATCTACTAATGCCTCACCAAATTGTCCTACACCTTGCACTAAGCCTGTTACAACGTTACCGATGGATGCCCCTGTCTTTTTGAGGGCATTACCCACCGCCGGCAGTGCTGTTCCAGTTACCCAATTACCAAATCTACCAAGTAATGAAGATACATTGTTTGCAACATTTGCTGCTGTTTCAGATAGGGATTTTCCAATGCCCTTTAAATCTTCAATTCTATCTGATACCCATGATTTAACGCCACTAACTACTTTTGCTCCAGTATCATATATAGCTTTTCCGATTCCAGCAAAAAAATTACCTATTGCACTTATTCCATTTGAAATTGCAGCTCCTGCTTTTTCTAAGCCAGAGTCTACTGCCTTTCCAGCACTCTCAAAGAAACCTTCTTCTTCAGGTTCTGCTGACAAGTCAATTTCTTCAACTTCATAAGTATTACCGGTATTATTTGTTTGATAAGCAGACGTATTTGTAGATGATTGTACTGCTGCTCCTGTTGCTGAACTATCAATACTACTAGAAGTATTAACGTCGCTGTTTGTATTATTATAATTCATGCCTAAGTCTGAATTTGCAACTTCCATATAATCACCTATTCTTACTAATATAATTATACATTTTTTTTGATAAAAAAGGAATTTACTTTTCAACTATGTGTAAAGTCAAAAAAAAGGACTTTTCGTCCTTTTTATATTTTTCTCGACACACTGTATATTAACTTTTCTCTTAATTCAGATTTTATATTAACAAAATTATCTTTAATTGAATCAAATCTTTCTTTTTCTACGCATTTATCATCCACCTTAAATGATGAATTTACGTAATTATATAATCCTACTGAATCTACTTCTAGATTACTTATCTTTGTTCTTATTCTTTGAAGACTGTTTAGTAGGTAACGATATTTTAATCTTTTTACTTCTTGGTCCATACTATAAGTCTCCTAAAGTCTCAAATTTTTCTGCGTAGCTTCTCATTGTTACTTGATAATCATGTAAGATACTTCTAAATACGGTCGTGTACTTTTCGTTATTATTATTTAAATTCTTTCCTTCTTTTTTAATTTCATCTGTTTTATTAATTAGAGAATCTGTATTATTTGTGTTATACAGTTTATTTATTCTGACAAATAATCTGTTCATTTTATCCAATTCCTTGTTCTTCTCTTTAAGATAAAAAGAGCATTTTTGGATATTGTTGTTCAATCCGGTTTCACTTACCATTATTTGTCACCTCCGGAAGATACTGATTAGTGTTGAAATCTTTGACTCTTGGTATAGAATAAGCTGATATTTTTCTTTTGATTTCTTTTTCTATTTCAATTATCTTATCCATTTTAGATTTGACTTTGTCTTTAGTTGTACTATATTTATTTCTTAGATTATTAAGTCTTTTTATTTGGTTATTGATTAGTCCTCTTTCACCTGGACAAAAAGATGTATCTAAATGCTCGTATAAAACTATTATTTCATTTGTTTCATCAATACATTTGTTGAACTTAGCAAGTATATTATCTCTTTCATTTATGTCAAATCTTATTTTAGATCCTATTTGTTCATATTTGTTTTTAATGTACTCATAAACTTTGTATGTACTTTTAAGGGAGTTTATATATTCAATTTCTGTGCTCTTTTCAAATTTTAAGTCATTAAAAAATTTCTTAGAGTACGCATCATCCTTCCAATTGAATGATGTATCGCTAAGTTCTTTAAATAGTAACATATAGTTTCTTTCGTAGTCCTCTATTAATTGCCTTAATAGATCTACTTCTTGTTCTAGTTCTTTTGTATTGACTTCTAGCATTTAAACCACCATTTTTTTCTAAATATACAGCACTTATAAGTTATAGGTACCATATATTTAGAAAAAAACCGAGGTTTTTTTCTATAATATTTTTTATAACTAGAATGTGCCTGCGTTTTTCTTAGCTAATTCCTCAGCATCAGTTACAGCAGTAGTAGCAACTTTTGATACTGCATTACCAAATTCATTAACTAAATTTGAAATTGATGTAGCAATAGATTTCATTGATGAATCGATCTTTTGTTGTTGTCCTCCACCATAGAAACCACTGTTAGCAGCATACTTCTTAGCTCTGTTTAATAAGTCTAATAATTGTTGTTGCATTCTCTTTAAATAATTTTTAGCTAATTCTAGCTTAGCTTCATCTGTAATACCTATGATTGTACCAGTAAATGGAGGTGGACAATTAACTGTTACCTTCTTCATGTTATGTGCAACTCTATTAAATACTGTTTGTCCTTTTAAGAACTTTCTTTCATAGTTTTGTGCATTTTGAGTAATTGTATCGTTTACGCTTTGGAAGATTTTTTGAATTTCATCACTAACTGAATTAACAGCAGGGATTACATTTTTGCTAATAAAGTCAACGCAATCTTGACCTTTCCATCCAGCTGTAATTTTGTCAATAGCTTCTGATTGAATTTTGTTAAGTTCTCCTATGATTCCAGAATAAACTTCTTCAATTCCTTTTAATGCAGTAGTAGCTAAACTACCATCTAAATATGATTCTTTTGCCATTCTTTTTCCTCTTTCCTAAAAACATATTCTCTCTAGTTTTCTATAATCATTATAACAAGCAATAAAAAAATCGACAATCTTTTTGACTGCCGATTTACACTATTGCTTTACTAATACTAATTCTGTACCATTTCTTATGTCAGTATCTGCAACTATATCGTTACTTGGATATATTATTCCATTGTTTTTATTTATGAAATAATATGTTTCTTTTGTTAATAGGGTTGCTCCACTTAGATCTGATACACACTTTGATACTAGTTTTGTAATTTTCCATATTTGTTCATTGATAGGTATGAATACATCATATGAATAACCAATTTCTGGGATTTCTATACTTACTAATACTTTGTTATTCATTTGCATCATCCTCTTTTGCATTAAAATCTATGTATTTAATAAGTTCTGCTGTTCCTTCTTCAATATAATATCCGTAGTCTGTCTTGATGTCTGCATTCATTTCTTTATCGAAGTTAGAATATTTAAATAATGATTGATCTCCCATTCCTTTACCTACCCATAGGGAAATATCTTGACTGAAGAAGTTATACCATGTTTCATAACCATAGTCTTTTAGTTTATTTTGATCGTCTATTAAGATTATTGGCATTTTTTCATATTCTTTGATCTTATCTATTAAGCTTTCGAATTTCATTGTATCTTCTAGTTTGCCAATTAATTTATAAACACCAAATATTATTAATGCTAGGTTAGCTTTAGGTGGTACACCATCTGTTATCTTCTTATCGATGAACTCTATTAATTTGTCTATTACACTATCTAAATTATCTTTATAGTAGTTAGATACATTTGGCTTTTCATTTTCTAATAGACCTCCTGCATCAATTAATACTGAACCTATTCCACTCATAGAATGAATTTCAGATATTATACTACTAGCAAAGTTTGTACAGTTCTCTAGTTTGTTAGAACTTACTATTATACCTTGTTGTTTTTCTAGATCGATTGTAACTACATCTAAGCCTTTTTTAGTCATACCAACTGGAAGACAAGTTAAATCCTTAATACTATCTTTAACATTATCTAATCTAATATGATCTGGTAAAGAAGGGATTGATTTAGCTCTTGTTGGATTGGCTGCTTTTACTTTTTCTAGAATTGTTTTTATGTATTCATTTTGTTTATCTTGATTCTCTACTAGAGATGCTGTTTGGAATTCATGAATTACTTCTTTATCTACAAATAATCCTCTACCAAACATCTCTCTTGGTACTAGTTTAGTTCTAATAGGGAATGCTGTTGTATAATCTGAAGTATCTTTTAAGTGTAATACCATCATATTTTTACAGTTACCAGATATTCTAGATCCTAATGAACGATCGCTACTTGCTGTAATAACAAATACTATTCCATATCTTTCAGAATCTCTTAGTAATTCTGGTAATTCATCAATTACATCATCATGTGAATCAAATAAGGTATCATAGTTATTAATCATAACCATTATTACTGGTTTCTTAGTTGTACTATTTTTTAGATAGTTTTTGAACTCTCCACCATATTCTACTAATTCTTTTTTTCTTCTTTCTTTTTCTTCTTTTAAAAGTTTTAATAAATTAGCATATTTTTCATCCTCACCATTAAATACCATTCCACCAATTTGAGGGAATTGCATTACTGCTCTTAATGATTCTGAACCATAATCCATGATGTAGTAATTTAATTCTTCTGTCTTGTGGTTAGCTACTCCAGACATAATCATTGTCATAAGTAGTTTTTCATTTTCTCCACCATCCATACCGTATACTACTGTATTTCCATCTTCTAATGGTGTATATATAACTTTACCTTGTTCTTGTAACTCTGGTGCATCATATTCACCTATAGTTAAACAGATATTGTATGATTGATGAGTTATATTATATTTTTTCTCTGTATTTTCAATTGTTATTATTTCAGGAATATTATCTAGCCATAATGTTCTAGCTTTTTTATTCATTTGCTTAGCGGCGTTAATTATTTCACCCATTACTGCAGCAAGTTGTTCTCCTTGAGCCTCAACTTTGGCTGTCTTTTGACTATCTTGGATGCTCTTAATAATTTGACCGTTATTAGCAATGAAGTTAACTGTTTTATCTATTTGTTTAACAATCTTTTCTGATGGATAGTATTTAGCTCCACACCAGCCAGATTGACCTAAAGCAAAGTATTCGTCATAACCTACTTGTAAGTAGAAACGACCTGTTTGTTTTAGTGATGCTGCATCTGGTCTCTTTAACATTTCATTACTATCAGATGCATCTTGTACTTTTAGACATACTCTAAATTTAGTATTTGACCAGATTTGATCATCTACTACACCACTTGGTTTTTGTGTTGCTAGAATTAAGTGAACACCAAGTGAACGTCCGATACGAGCTACACTTATTAAGTTATCCATAAATTCTGGTTGTTGGGATTTTAATTCAGCGAACTCATCAGATATTATTAATAAGTGTGGTATTGGCTCTTTTAGTTTGCCTTCGTGATAGAATTTTTGATATTTATAAATATCAATTGTTGATTCTCCTAATTGATCACGAGCCGCATTAAACATTGCTTGTCTCTTTTTAACTTCACTATCTATACTAACTAAAGTTCTAGACATTTCTGCTTTATCTAAGTTAGTTATTGTTCCTGCTAAATGTGGTAGTTTAACACCGGTTTGTTTGTTTTCAAAAGCTCCTGCTAAACCTCCACCTTTGTAGTCGATTAAAATAAAGGCCATATCATCAGGACTATAGTTAATAGCTAACGATAAGATGTAGGTAATGATAAATTCTGATTTACCTGAACCTGTCATACCAGCTACTAAACCGTGTGGTCCATGGAATTTTTCATGAATATCTAAATATAAGTAGTTACCGTCTTCGTCTACACCAACTTCTGCTTTTAATGACTGTACAGAATCATTGGAGTTCCAACGATTAATAACATTTAATTGTTCTACTTTACCTACTTTTTCCATTTCTAGGAATGCTATAGCATTAGGCAATTGAGATGAAGCTCCTG
>JAFPMR010000053.1 GCA_017411235.1 Bacilli bacterium
GAAGGTTCAGATGTAGGTGCATATCTACCAACTACATTTCCTTCTCTATCAACAATAAACTTTGTAAAATTCCATTTAATATCATTATCTTTTTTGCATGTAGTACTAATTTTACTAATCATCTTCATAGCAGCTTTATTCTTTAAACCTTTAACTTCTTCAGTTGGTTGTGCTTCTTTACAAATAGTAAATACTTCACATTCATTCTCACCATTTACATCAATCTTAGTAAATCTTGGAAAAGTAGTATGATACTTAGCTGTACAGAATTCATGGATTTCATTATCTTCTCCTGGAGCTTGATGTCCAAATTGATTACAAGGGAAATCTAAGATTTCTAAACCGTCTTTATTATACTTTTGATATAACTCTTCTAATCCTTTATATTGAGGAGTAAAACCACATCCAGTAGCAGTATTAACTATTACTAATACCTTACCTTCATAGTCTTTTAAACTAACTTCTTCTCCTTTATTATTTATTACTTTAAGGTCATATAATTTCATTTTTCATACCTCCTTCAAAATTAAATTGTGTACAATTTAATTATACACTATTAATTCTATTTGTCAATGCTCTAAACTAACCATGATATAATTATTTGGGTGATAGTATGACAGATATTTATAAAGATTTTCTCCTAGAAGAAGTCATCAACGACGATAATCTATCTATAAATGATATCAATAAATTTATTAAACGTCCTCGTGCTATCATTGTAAATTCAAAGAATGAAGCACTTATTGGATATGCTTCTATGACTACACACTTTGAATTCCCAGGTGGTCACCTAGAAGGTGATGAAACTCTAGATCAAGCTTTAGTAAGAGAAGTTAAAGAAGAGACAGGTATTGATTTATCTAACGATCGATTCTATCCTTTCTATCGATTACAATACTTATGTAAAGACTTCCCAGATGTAGGAATTAATACTTCAATAGAATTCTTCTATTATGTTGTTTATACGGATAAAAAAGTTAATATGTCTAACTCTCATTTAGATCCTGGTGAAATAAATGAAAGTTTTGCTGCTTCCTTTATTCCTATAGAAGACATCGAACCTATCCTAGAAGAAAATCTAAAGAATTCTAAAGAACTAAACACTGCAGCAAGAGATATTCATCATATTTGGCAAGCATTTATAGCTAATCTAGATAGTATTAAAAATAGAAGACACAAATAAGTCTTCTTTTTTATTTGAAAAAGTGTTATTATAAATCTCACCTAGGGGGATTAATATGAATTCAATTTATAAAAGAAATAATATGTATATGAGTGATGGAGAATCATTTGTAGTATCTGAATTTGATATCATGGATGATTCATTAGTATATACTCTAGATTTTAGTACAAAAGGAAATCCATCTATATTCTCAAATATTTATGATACAGAACATGAAAAAGATACTTGGGAGATAGTAATAGATCAAAATAATCTATTCTATCCTGCATTATTAGAATTCCTAAAAGATTTACCATCTATTAGTTTTACAGATAAAAAGTTTAACAATCGTTCAGTAACTATATCTTTATTAGAAGATATGAGTATTTCTATTAGATTTAATGTACCAGATAATAGATTTAATGTTGTTAATGTAAAAATTGCTGAAGATGATCCTAATTATGATAATTTTATGAATTTAATTGGTTTATTAAACCAAGCATTTACAATAGAACATAGCAAAAGAAAAAGACCATAAGGTCTTTTATTTTTTCTCTAATTCATACTTTTTAGAAGCAGGTTCTTCTAATGTTTCTGGATGATCAAAGAAATATTGAATTAATTCCATAGATTTAATGAAATAGAAACCATCAGCAACTCTCTCATCAAATGCTAATCCCCAGTCACATATCTTTCTTACTTCTCTCTTACCATCGTCATAGATGATTTCTTTATTTTGGATAGTACCCATAGTAGTTAAACCTGAAGCAGTACCAAAATCAACTATATTATGATGAATAGATCCACTCTTAATACTTCCTAAGTTAGAAACTATCATACTACTATAATATAGATTATCTTTTTCTAATCCAAATGGAATGCAACCTTTATCGTCCATCCATTTCATTAAACCAACAATAGGAACTCTTAAGATATTAGGTAAACCACATAAAATATCTATAGCTTTATTAGCTCCCTCTTTCTTAATACCTTTAGGGCTTCTAGCAGTTTCCACTCTTTCAGTTATATACTTACTAATAGTTTCAATAGTATCATCTTCTTTAACAGGTACCATTACAAATATTTCTTCTGCTTTGTCATTAAATGATACTTTAGCAACGAATGATATAACTACATCATTATGTTCAAAGATATGTCTATTTTGAACGAATCTATTTAACTTATTTCTATTATAGATACATTTTGCAATTGCTGTAACAAAAGCATGGAAATATGTAATATGTTCTCCATCTTTTTTCTTCTTATCAATATACTTAACCAAGTTAGTAACATCAAAATCTTTTTGTTGATAAACAAAACTATCTGCTCTACGAGGTTTAATATCAATATTTAATTGTTCAGTTCCATGAACATCTTTAGCTCTATGTGCATTTCTTGGTCCCATTTTTAATCACCTAAACTTATTATAGCATACTTTAAAAATATTTACTTTTTTTTATTTTGAACTATAATACAAGTGAGGAGTGATACTAATGGATAAACTAAAAGAAAAGATAGATGAAATAGTTAAAAAAATTAAAGACGATAAGGACTTTGCTAGTAAATTTACAAAGAATCCTACTGAAACAATTGAAAATACTTTAGGAATTAACGTACCTGAAGAACAAGTAGAGAAAATCATAGATGCTGTTAAAGCTAAATTAGCTAATGATAAAATAACTGACGCCGTAAAAGATGTTGGTAACACATTAAAAGGACTATTTAAATAGTCCTTTTTATTATTAATTTATCATTATACTTAGATAACATTTTTAGAATATCTTCTCTGGTACTATAGTATTTATCTACATATCCTAGCATCATATCTAGGAATTTTGAATCAACTTCATAGTTGATTTTTTCTATACCTCTTTGTTGTTTAATATATCTAGTGATAACTCGATGTTCAACTATATCTCTATCTAAATCAATCATAATTATTTGATCAGCCATATCTAAAAGAAAATATAACTCTTCTCTTAAAGCTCCCTCAATAATCC
>JAFPMR010000054.1 GCA_017411235.1 Bacilli bacterium
GAAATGTTTACTTTACTATCTAATCCAACTGAATATGAACCACAAGCTAATGAAAAAGATCTTGTAGTAAAACATTTCAATAACTTAGCAACAATGACAATGTACCCTGTAACAGAAACCGTACATTCACCACATGCTTTTAATGATGCAGATATGAAAAATATCTTAGTAGATTATCTACATAACAATGGACTATCTCAATTAAGAATAGCTGAAACAGAAAAATATCCGCATGTAACATTCTTCTTTGATGGTGGAAAAGAAGTAGAATATGATGACATGAAAAAGATTCTTATTCCTTCACCAAAAGTTGCAACATATGACTTAAAACCAGAAATGTCAGTTTATGAAGTAACAGATAATTTCTTAAAAGAAGTAGGAAATTATGATGTAACAATCATGAACTTTGCTAATGGTGACATGGTAGGTCATACTGGAGTTTATGAAGCAGCAGTCCAAGCCGTAGAAGATATGGATAAATGTTTAGATAAAGTATATTCTAAAATAATGGAATTAGGTGGAATCCTAATAATCATTGCTGACCATGGTAACTGTGATATGATGTGGGACGAAGATCATAAACCAGTAACAAGTCATACAACTAATCCAGTTCCTTGTATAATTACTAAAGAAGGAATTGAATTAAATGATGGTAAACTAGCAGATATAGCACCTACAATGTTAGAACTATTAGGTTTACCAATTCCAGAAGAAATGACTGGAAATTCATTAATAAAATAAAAAAATTACAAAAAACATCTAGATAATGATATAATTAATATGATAGTAGGTGTTTAATATGATAAAAAAAGCAAAAGATACAATGAAAATAGCTATTATTCTTCTATTGGGTATACTAACATTTAATATTGTATATGATGTTGGTGTTTCAAGATCTGCTCAATTCCAAGAAGAAACTCAAGCTAGAGACATAACATCTTTAGATAAAGTAAAAGCTATTGCTGAAAAAGAAGTAACTGGTTCATCAACACCAAGACCAACTGTAGAACAAGAGAGTAAAAAAAGTAAAATAATCAAATATGTATCTATCGTTGGTATCTTAATACTAGCAATCGTAATGCTAATAGTACTATCTAACAAAGAAGATTTAGATGAATAAAAAAAGACTCATTTGAGTCTTTTTTATATTCCTAATAAAATACCTGCTACTTTAAAATAAATTAGTAAAGAACAAGCATCAACTATTGTTGTAATAAATGGGGAAGCCATAACTGCTGGGTCAAAACCAATACGTTTAGCAAGTATCGGTAAAGTACAACCAACAAACTTCGCAAACATAACTGTAATTAATAGAGTAATACATACAACTAAAGAAACAGTTAAACCAACTTTATCTAATAACATTAACTTAGCAAAATTACAAAGTGATAAAACAATACCACATAAAACTGCAACTCTTACTTCTTTCCAAATAACTTTAAAAGTATCTTTAAATTCAATCTCATCTAGTGATAGGGCACGAATAACAGATACAGAAGCTTGAGAACCAGCATTACCACCAGAGTCCATTAACATCGGAATAAATGATGTTAAAACTACTGCAGCAGCAAGTGCTCCTTCAAAATGAGTAATAATACTACCAGTAAATGTTGCACTAACCATGAGTAATAGTAACCAAGGAATTCTTTTCTTCCAAGTTTCAAATACACCAGTTTTCATATAAGGTTTATCAGTAGGTGTGATGGCTGCCATCTTTTCGATATCTTCTGTAGCTTCTTCTTCCATGATATCGATAATATCATCGACAGTAATGATTCCTACTAATCTATTCTCTGAATCAACAACTGGTAAAGTACTATAGTCATAATCTTGGAAGATACTAGCAACTTCCTCTTGGTCCATCATTGTTGTTAATGGGTGTTCACAAGTTTGCATAATATCATCTATTAAAGTTTCAGGATCATTAATAATTAAATCTTTAACAGTAACATAACCTAGTAAAGTTCTTTCATTATCTGTAACAAAACAAGAATCATAAGTAACGAATTCTTCTTTTTGTTTTCTAATTCTTTCAATAGATTCTTTAATAGTTAAACCCTTTTTTAAATGAATATATTCCATAGCCATTAAAGAACCAGCTGAATCTTCAGGATACTTTAATAATTTATTAATATCTGCTCTTGTAGATTTATCTACATTTGATAATAATCTTTGAACCATAATCGCAGGCATTTCTTCAAATAAGTCAGCAGCATCATCTGTAAACATATCTTCGATAATACCTTTAGATTCTTCCTTAGTTAATGAAGAAATTAAGTTTCTTTGTACTTCTTCATCCATATTAACAAAAACATCTGTAGCAATAGCTTTTGGTAATAATCTAAAAGCTTGAACTATCTTATCTTCAGGTAACTCTTGAATTAACGAGGCGATATCATACTCATTCATTTTAAGAAATATTTTCTTAGTTTCTGAAAACTTTTTTTCTTCAATTAGTTCTTCTAATAATTCTTTTAATTTGTCTAATTCCATAATATCACTCCTCTTCATTTCTTTTTCCAACTTACTTATATCACAATTGAAATCAAAAATAAAGAAAAACGGCATATATAAGCCACTTAATTGACAATTTATATCAATATAGTATAATTTACTTTGAGAGAAAAATAGCTCCTAAAAGAGGTTAAAATATGGCTAAAATAAAAGACATTATAACAAAAAATAAAAAAATAATAATTACTGGATTAATAGTATTAATCATTCTTTTAAGTGGATGTATTATTTATATGCATAATACCTATAAAATACATCCTAATATCAAGAAAATTAACTTAAATGGCTATAACAAACTAATGATAGTAGCTCACCCAGATGATGAAACCTTATGGGGAGGAAAAGCCTTAATAGAAGATGACTATCTAGTAGTATGTATAACCTGTGGAAAAGTAAAATCACGTGTCTTTGAATTTGTTAATGTCATGCATACAACCAATGATAAATATATCATGTTAGGATATCCTGATAAAACAAATGGAGAAAGAGATAATTGGGATACTGTCTACGAAGATATAACTAAAGACTTAAAAGAAATAATAAAACTAAAAGATTGGGAACTAATAGTAGTTCACAATCCTGAAGGAGAATATGGCCATATTCACCATAAAATGATCAGTAATATAGTAACAGATATCGTAGAAAACAAAGATATCTTATATTACTTTGGTAAATACTATAGTAAAAAAACAATCAGAGATCATTATGATGAACTAGTATCAATGAGTGAAAAAACCTTAAATACTAAAAAGAAAATAATTGGTATGTATCATACACAAGATTTTATCCAAACATCATTTGATCAAATGTTCCCATATGAAAATTGGGTACCTTACACAGAATGGATGAGTGAAAATGAAGAATCATAAGAAAGATATAATTTATATATCTATCTTAGTATTAACATTTATTGTTCTCTCTGTATTCACAATAGGTCGTACATATATGTATGGTTCCAGTCTCGACTGGTATGCCCAACATATATCCATACCTGAATACTTTAGAACATTATTTTATAATACTAAAGATATATTACCTGACTTTGCCTTAAACATTGGTAATGGTCAAAACATCTATAACTTTTCATACTATGGCTTACTAAGTCCATATATTTTAATAAGTTATCTATTACCAATGTTTAATATGTCTAATATATTAGTAGTATTAACAATTATCTCAGTTATTGCTAGTACAATACTAATGTATTATTTCTTAAGAAAACATGAATTTACTGAAGAAGTATCATTTATTGCAACTCTATGCTTTACTTTATCTTCACCAATAGTTTTTCAATCACATAGACATATCATGTTTATAAACTACATGCCATTTCTATTAATGGGATTATATGGAGTAGATAAAAGAATAAAAAATAGAAAGAGTTGGTTACTAGTATTATCAGTATTTCTAATGCTAATGACTAGTTATTACTATAGTATAGGAGGAATCCTATGTTTGTTATTATATGCTTTCTATAGATTCTTACAAAAAACTAAAAAAATATCTTTAAAGATCTTCTTTAAAACCTTATTCTTTTTCTTAGGACCTATCTTAATTGGAATCTTTATGTCTAGTATCATAACTATTCCAACCTTATTAACTATGTTTAATAATCGATTAGATTCTAATACTAGTATTAATCTAGTAGAATTACTACTACCATTACCAAAAAACTTTGAAAACGTCTTATATAGTAGTTATAGTTTAGGTTTACCAATCGTAATCGTACCAGCTTTAATAAACTTCTTTAAAAAAGAAAAAGCTAATATAACAATTGGTATCATTCTAGTATTATTATTTAGTATTAATCTCTTTAACTATATCTTAAATGGAACTATGTATATAGATCCTAAAACATTAATACCATTCTTACCAATCTATACCTATGTAATAGCAATCTTCTTTAAAGACTTATTCAATAAAGAAATAAACTATAAAGTATTATTTCCAGTATTACTAATAGTATCTATCTATATAATTATTTCTAAGTCTTTAAGAATACATTACATCTTAGAATTATTACTTCTAGCAATACTATTAGTAATTCATCATAAAATACCTAAAAAAAGAATAATAATTATTCCATTATTCTTTCTTATACTAGGTAATGCTTATGTTCATAACTTATTAGATAACTTAGAATTAAGATATGAAGTAAAAGAAACAGATACCTTAATAACAGATAGCTTAAATACCATAACTACTGCCGATGATACATTCTATCGTACATCTCTAGATGTTAATAAATCAGAATATCCAAATAAAATATTTGAAAATATTGGTTACTATAATTCAACTATCTATTCATCAATATCTAATGTTAATTACAATAATTTCTATTATGATGTCTTATCAAATAATATAGCTTATCGTAATAGAGCATTAACTACTACAACATCTAATATAGTTAGTTTAATGTTAATGGGTAATAAATATATAATTAGTTATAAAAAACCATTACAAGGTTATGAACTAATTAATACAAATAATGGTTTAAATATATATAAAAACAATAATGTCTTACCATTAGGTGTAGCTACTAATAAGACAATGAGTTATAGTGATTTTGAAAAACTAGATTACTCATCATCACAAGAAGCTTTATTAAATGTCATTATTACGGATCAACATTCTAATAATGAATTTGTATCTAACATAATTAAAACAGATATCCTAATTAGTGACTTAATTAGTAATGATATAGCAGCCTTTGAAGGCAATGGTAAAGCAACATTAAAAGTAGAGAAAGAATATAAAACAAGTTTCTCATTACCAAAAAAATACCAAGATAAAATACTATTCATTAGATTTAAAGTAAACAATGAATATACTAATGATCGTTCAATAACTATTAATGGTATAAAAAATAAAGTCACTGATAAAGATTGGAAATACTATAATGATAATTCGGTATTTGATTATGTCTTAAATTATCAAGACTTAAAGAAACTGAATATAACTATTTCTAAAGGAGAATACAATATCACTGATTTTGAAATAGATGCTTTAGATTATAGTTATCTAGAACAAGCTACTAAGAACTTTGATAAACTAATAGTAGATAGTAACAAAACAAAAGGTGACTTTATCGTAGGAGACATTAATGTAACTAATAAAGGTTACTTAATGTTAACAATACCTTACTCAAATGGTTTTAATATTAAACTAGATGGTAAGAAAATAGACTATGAAAAAGTAGATTATTCCTTTATAGGATTCCCTATAGAAGAAGGAACACATCACCTAGAAATAGAATATAAAGCTCCTGGAAAGAATATCTCTCTATTTATATCTATAATTAGTTTAATATCTTATATAGCAGTAATTATTCTAGAAGATAAAAGAAAGATTTAATCTTTCTTTTTTATTTGTAAAACAATAGTAAATATATTAACAAAAGATATACACATATTTACATAATATGTCATAATAAATATATGTAGGAAAAGGTGCATTATGAAAAAATACAAAATAGTTTTTATCGACATCGACGATACCTTAAACCCCTCAAACGGAGTAGTATCTGAATATACCAAAGAAGTTATGACAAAACTAAAAGAACAAGGTATAAAAGTAGTAATAGATAGTGGTAGAAGTGCTTCTTATGCCATTAAAAAAAGCTTAGAAGCTAATCTATCAGAATACGTAATATCATCTAATGGAGCTGAAGTATATAACTATCATGATCGAAAAGAAATATTCTCTAAACCAATTCCAGAAGATGTAATTAAAAATATATACAAGTACTGTGAAGAACATGATATGACTTTAATACTAAATAGTATGGAAAAAAGATATATAAATATTAATGACTATAAATATAACAATGAACCAGCTATTTATTTTGATAACATCGATAAAGTATTAAAAGATAATAAAATAAATCAATTAGTAGTATTAAGTACAAACTTTGATCGTATGCTAGTATTACCAAGTTTATTTAAAGAAAAATTTCCTAACTTAAAAGTAGTTCATTCCTCAATTGGTTTAATAGAAGAAAGAAGAACTAAAGGAAAAGAATACTATCATGACTTAGTATTAGAAAATACAGCAAAAAGTACTGGTATTATTGAATTATTAGATTACTTACATATCGATCCTGAAGAAGCTATATCAATAGGTAATGGCTATGATGATATACCAATGTGTGATGTCGTAGGAACATCTATTGCTGTAGAAAATGCTAATCAAACATTAAAAGAAATATCTACATATATAACAGATACAGCAGAAAATGATGGACCTGCTAAAATGTTAGAAAAACTATGTTTAAAATAAAAATATTTATGTTAAAATATCAGTAGGTGAATAAAAATGAAGAAGAAACAAAAAGTAGATTTATACGTAGCATTAGCATTAATGTTATATGCAATCTTAGTATTACTATTTCCAATATTTAATATAACTAGTATTAAACTAATAGTAATCTTAACATTTAGTTATTATGCAGTAATAAACTTTGCAAGATTCTTATTCTTAATGAAGACAAAAGACTTTGAAGGATTACATTATGCCATAACATCAATTGCTATGTTAATAGTATTCCTAATAGTAAAATCACCAAGTCCTCGTAATCTAGCTTTAATCCTTTTTGGTTGGATAGCATTAAATAGTTTAGCTAAACTAAAAAAAGCAGATTACTATAATGATCGTCGTGATCGTATGTACAAATTTGGTTTACTAGATTTATGTATATTCTTAATAACAGGAATTATAACTTGTATAAATTTAGCATATCCAGCCGAAGTTCAAGTATTAATGATTGGTTTCTTTTTATTAGTAAATGGAATACTAGAAGTATTCGACCCAATAGTAAAAAGTTTAATAGCACATGGTTAATGTGCTTTTTTTATGTTATAATGGTTCTGAACAGGAATGATTAATATGTGTAAAGAAATATGGATAAAAGCAAACATTATAACTCTTTTAGGAGTAGTATGTGCAATAACAGGTATGTTACTATGCTTTGTAGGTAAGACAGGATTCGCTGTAGTATTACTAGCTATCTCTGGTATCTGTGATGGCTTTGATGGTTACTTTGCTAAAAAGGTTAGAAAACCAAATCAATCATCTGAATATGGTGTAGAACTAGATTCCCTAGCAGATATTGTTTGTGCAGGAGTATTCCCAGTAGTAATTAGTATGTCTTTAGGATTTACTAAATGGTATAACTTAATAATCTATGTATTATTTATCATGTGTGGTATTACAAGATTAACTTACTATAATGTTAATTCATCAAGTAAGAATTACTTTAATGGTGTACCTATAACAGTATCAGCATTTGTAATACCAACTATTTATTTAATATTTAGAAATATGACTACTAAACCATATCTAATGATAGGTTTAATGGTTTCACTAGGTTTATTATCAATATTATATGTAACAACAAATGTTAAGATAAAAAAACCAAGTTTAGAAGGTCGTACTATATGGTCAGCAATTGGCTTTATTCTTTGCGCTATAGTAGTATTCTTATTATTTAAGGGAATTATCAAATAATGAAATATAAATATTATAGAAAAGAAGAAGTATACGATAACGAAAAGAATACTTCTTTAAAATTTTTATATACTAATCCATTTGGTAGAATAATATTAAAACTTATTTATAATAGATTCATATCTAATATAGTAGGTTTTTTTCTTAACCGTAAAATTTCTAAACCAATGATAAAAAAATATATCAAAAAATATAATATTGATATGAACTTGTATGTACCAACATACTATGAAAGTTTTAATGACTTCTTTAAAAGAGAACTACAAGAAATAAAAAAAACAGATAATGTCAAAGACTTTATAAGTATTTGTGATTCTAAAGTATCTGTTTATAAAATAGAAAAAGACTTAATATTAAATATAAAAAATTCAAAATATACTATAGAAGAATTAATCAAAGATAAAGTTGGTAGAGACTATGAAGATGGTTATTGTATTATCTATCGTCTAGAACCAAAAGATTATCACCATTATATCTTTAATGATGATGGAACAATTATTTCTAATAAAAAAATCGATGGTAAACTACATACTGTAAATCCTATTGTTTATGATAAATATAAAGTATTTACTGAAAACAAAAGAGAAGTAACAGTATTAAAAACAACTCATTTAGATTATGTAATCCAAATAGAAGTAGGAGCATTATGTGTAGGAAGAATAAAGAATAGAGAAATCTTCCAATATGAAAGATATGATGAAAAAGGATACTTCGAATTTGGTGGATCAACAATCATCCAATTATTAAAAAAAGACATTGTTACAATAGATCCTGAAATATTAGAAAACACTAAAAACGATATTGAAACACAAGTAACTATAGGTGACGTTATAGGGAAGGTGAACAAATGAAACTAGTAAAAGATTTCACTGAATATCAAATAATTGATATGTCAGATGGTATGAAATTAGAAACTTGGAATGGTAAAGAATTACTAAGACCAGATCCCCAAATAATATGGCAAGAAAAAATGCATCCTGAATATTGGGATAAAGCAGATGCTATCTACCATCGTTCAAATAAAGGTGGCGGATCTTGGGAAGTAAAAAACCATAAACTACCAGAAAGTTGGCAAGTATCATATAAAGATTTAACATTTAATATAAAACTAATGGGTTTCAAACATACCGGTTTATTCCCAGAACAAGCTTATAACTGGAATTTAATTAGAGAAAAAATCAAGAATGCTAAAAGACCAGTAAAAGTATTAAACCTATTTGCTTATACTGGTGCAGCATCAGTTGCTGCAGCATCTGCTGGTGCAGAAGTAGTACATGTAGATTCTTCAAGAGGAATGGTTGATTGGGCTAAAGAGAATTTAAAAAGTTCACATCTAGAAAATAAACCAGTAAGATTCCTTGTAGATGATTGCTTAAAATTTGTTAAAAGAGAACAAAGAAGAGGAAATAAATATGACATCATCTTAATGGACCCACCATCATTTGGTAGAGGATCCAATGGAGAAGTATGGGATATAGAAAAAGATTTATTTCCACTAGTAAAAGAATGCATGGAGATTCTTTCAGATGATCCAATTCTATTCCTAATAAACTCTTATACAACAGGATTATCAAAAACCGTATTAGAAAATGTTTTATACCTAACAATTAATAAAAAACATCAAGGATTTATAAGTAGTGATGAAATCGGATTACCTATGAAAGATTCAGAACTAATCTTGCCTTGTGGCATCTATGCTCGTTGGGAAAAAGAAAAAAATGAAGAATAATAATCGATATTATTCTTTTTTTATGTTAAAATCATAATAGGTGATAATATGGCAAGGGAAGTAGATATTGATTATGCTATATCTGAGACATTAAAACAACACCCAGACTTTGTCCCATATCTTAGCAACATAATCTATAAAAACATCTATAGTGGTACCAATCCAGTTAATTTTACTTCTCGCGTAAGAGAGGAGATTAGTACTGCAAAACAAGTGGATTTTGTTAACTATATCCTACAAGAAGCTATTACTATCTATAGCGCTGCAGGTATCTTAGCTGAAGATTTAGAAGATACAACAGATAAAGAAAATATGAATAAACACTTTCCAATGTTTAGTCATATTAAAAGAGCAGTAGAAATATTAAAAGATAAAACAAACAACGCAATAATTTATTACTTATATAATCGAACTGAATTATTTGAACTAATAGAAGCAATCTGTCAAACTATTTATAAAAAACAATGGTATTTACCTAATACCATAGAAAAAGATACAAGAAATGCTTTCCATCGTCAATTAATTCAATTAGCAGAAAAAGATCCTTCTAGTAAGACTTTAAAAAGAATGCTAAATAAAGAAACTAAAATAGTAAGTGGAATTAGAAATCTTGAAATAAACTACGAAGCAATTAATATTTGTCAAAGAGAAATAATGCTTGGTAACCAAGTAAGAAATGCACATAACTCCTATGCTTTAGGTGATTGCTTATTTGCATCTCAAGATATCGGTAAAAAAAGACGTAATCAAGAAGATTCTGTTCTTATCTTAGAACATGAAGAGAATCCTAAGTTTAAAATCATGGCTGTTGCTGATGGTATGGGTGGTCTTCATTGTGGAGAAGTAGCTAGTTCTTATATTGTATCTAGATTAGCAGAATGGTTTAACATGTTAAGTGCAGACTTCTATGATTATCCAGAACAACTTCAAATCGTCTTTGCTAATGAATTACTAAAGATTAGTAAAGAAATATATAACAAACTTGGTTCATCAAAAAAAGAACTAGTAGGTGGTTCAACATTTACTGGAGCTATCTTAACTAAAGATAAAACCATCATCTGCAGTGTAGGTGATTCAAGAGCATACACAGTAAATGGTTTTGATGTTAATCTAGTAACAGAAGATGAATCTCAAGTATGGGATCGTTTAAAAAAATCTAAAAATAGAGAACCTATAACTCAAGATGACATCGATGACTTAAGATTTGCTGAAGGAAATAATGTCATAACAAGATGTATGGGTGATAAAAACCTAGATTATATTCAAACTCATACAATTAATAATCAAGATTATGAAATGCTGTTACTATTTAGTGATGGAATAACTGATATCTTATCAACAGATGATATCAAACTTATCTCTGCAACTACAGCTCCTAAAGACATTGCTGAAGTATTTGTTCATCATGCAATTACTCATGGAGTAACAGAAAAACTAAATGGTGTAGATTATGAAGTAGAACTAATAAGTGCTGGAAAAGATAATGCTTCTGCTGTAGCTTTAATAAGGAGGTAACTATGAAAGAAAAAATAATAATAAATGACATAGAATATACCATCCTTGTAAAATTCACTTCCGAAAGTACTAATAAAGATTACATAATCTATTCAACATTAGAACCAAAAGATCATATCATTGAAATCTATTCTGGTATTCTAAATAACGATACCGTAGAAGAAGTTGATACTAAAGAAGAACAACTAATAATAGATAAAATGATAAGTACTTTAGCAACTAGACCAAACGAAGTATATAAATTAAATAATTAAGGAACATTTTGTTCCTTTTTTATATTAAAAATGCTATAATATTTTCTTAAGTCGAGAATACGTTATGACTTAAGTCAAAAGAAGGAGAAATTTTATGAAGATTAAAGACGTAGTAGGACGTGAAATATTAGATTCACGTGGAAACCCAACTGTTGAAGTAGATGTATATCTAGAAAACGGTATTATGGGTAGAGCAGCTGTTCCTTCTGGTGCTTCAACTGGTGAAAGAGAAGCTCTAGAACTTCGTGATGGCGACAAAGAAAGATACTTAGGAAAAGGAGTAACAAAGGCAGTAGCAAACGTAAATGGACCTTTAAGAGACTTAGTAATTGGTATGGATGCTGCAGATCAAAAAGCTTTAGACTATGCAATGATTGAAGCAGATGGTACTGAAACAAAATCTAAATATGGAGCTAATGCAATATTAGGTATTTCTATGGCAGCATTAAAAGCTAGTGCTTTAAATGCAGGAAAACCATTATATGCATATGTTGGAAATGGTACTGAATTACCTAGACCAATGATGAATATCATCAATGGTGGCGCACATGCTGATAACAAATTAGATTTCCAAGAATTCATGATTATTCCTCAAAGAGATACAATTAAAGAAAGAGTTAGAGTTGGTGCAGAAGTATTCCATAACTTAAAGAAAGTATTAAATGAAAAACATCTAGCTACTGGTGTAGGAGATGAAGGTGGATTTGCTCCAGACTTACAATCAAATACTGAAGGTTTCGAACTAATTATGGAAGCTATTAAAAGAGCTGGTTATGAACCTGGTAAAGATGTATGTATGGGAATCGATGTAGCAGCATCTGAATTCTATAAAGACGGTAAATATGAATTAGTTGGTGAAGGACGTTCATTAACTACTGATGAATTAATCGATTTCTATGAAGAATTAGTATCTAAATATCCTATTATTTCAATCGAAGATCCAGTAGATGAAAATGACTGGGAAGGATTTACTAAGATTACTGAAAGACTTGGCGACAAGATTCAATTAGTTGGTGATGACTTGTTCGTTACAAATAAAAAATGTTTACAAATGGGAATTGATAAACATGCTGGTAATGCAATTCTTCTTAAAGTTAACCAAATCGGTACTATTACTGAAACATTAGAAACTATTGAATTAGCAAGATCTAATGGTTATGCAACAGTAATATCTCATAGATCTGGTGAAACAGAAGATACTACAATTGCTGACTTAGCAGTAGGTCTAAACTTAGGACAAATTAAAACAGGTTCTATGTCTAGAACAGATCGTATTTGCAAATACAATCAATTAATGAGAATTGAAGAAGAACTATCTAAATAGTTCTTTTTTATTTACTTAAATATGTTATAATTATTAAAGAATAGAGGGTATTATTATGAATAAAGCAGCAAAATTAAGAAGTTTTAGAGAATTATTGTATCCAAACAATGAAGAAGCCGAAGAACTAAATGAAGTTCAAGTAAAAAAAGTAATTTATGAAGGATTAAGAGAAATTCTAAAACTAAAAGAATACCAATTTACTGTAGGTTCATATAAATTTGATATAACTCCAAGAAATCTATCAGTAAAATATGAAACCCCTGATACTATAATCGAAGTATCTAATAAAGATGTTCATTTCGAAACAACAAGACAAACTCCAATAAGATACTTTGTAATATCCGATGAACCTAAATTTGAATATCCAGATAATCAACCAGTTATCCAAGTAAGTAGTGAAATACTACAATATGATAACTTCTATAATAGTGAAACATTTACTCTAGAACTAATGAGTAATGATGGAAACTTTATAAAAAAATATCTAAAAGTACCTGCTGGTTGGGAAGTAACAGAAGATACAATGTTATATAATCCAAAAGAAATAGCAATATATCATGAAGTAAATAAAACTGATAAAAGAGTAGATGCCGGTATCTTATTTGATTCTAAAGAAGTAAGACCAGCATTCTATGACTTACCTAAACGTAGATATATACCAACTAAATTTGAAGCAGATGAAACATACGAAAAATATCTACCTAACCTAGATAAAAAGAAAAAAATAGTAAGTACAATCTATTCAACAATAATCGAATTCTATAATGAATATCTGAATAAATAAAAAAGTGTTAAATACACTTTTTTTATTATATAATTAAATAGAAGAGAGGTAATAAAATGAACTTCATAGAAGAAATAAAAAATAGAGCCAAAAATAACATCAAGAGAATAATCCTTCCAGAGACAATGGACAAAAGAGTCCTAAAAGCAGCAGAAATATGTACAAAAGAAAAAATTGCTAAAATAATCCTAATTGGTAAAACAGAAGAAGTAAATGAACTAGCTAAACAAGAAAATATTAACTTAGAAGGAACTACTTTAATAGATCCATTCACTAGTTCATATACTGAAGACTTAATAAATAGTTTATATGAACTAAGAAAAGAGAAAGGTCTTACATTAGAAGAAGCAAGAAAACTAGTAATGGAAGATTACATGTACTATGCTTGTATGCTAGTAAAAAAAGACCTAGCAGATGGTGTTGTATCAGGTGCTTGTCATTCAACATCTAATACCCTAAGACCAGCATTACAAATCATAAAAACTGCAGAGGGAGCTAAACTAGTATCAGCATTCTTCTTAATGGTTGTTCCTAATTGTGAATATGGTTATAATGGAACATTCGTCTTTGCAGATTCTGGTCTAGAACAAAATCCTGACCCAGAAAAACTAGCTGCTATAGCAGATTCATCTGCTAAGAGTTTTAAACTATTAACTGGTGAAGATCCTATCGTAGCATTACTATCTCATTCAACAAAAGGTAGTGCAAAACATGCTGATGTTGATAAAGTATTAAATGCTTTAGAAATAGCTAAAAAAGAATATCCTGATTTAAACATCGATGGTGAATTACAACTAGATGCTGCAATTGTTCCTGAAGTAGCTGCATCAAAAGCACCAGATTCTAAAGTAGCAGGTCATGCTAATGTCTTAGTATTCCCTGACTTAGATGCTGGAAATATTGGCTATAAACTAGTACAAAGACTAGCAAAAGCAGAAGCTTATGGACCAATAACACAAGGTATTAAAAAACCAGTAAATGATTTATCTAGAGGATGTTCTACAGAAGATATAGTTGGGGTAGTAGCTATTACTTCAGTTCAAGCTCAAAAATAGGTGCTAGAAAGCATCTTTTTTATTGCAAAAAAATGTTGAGATAAAGTGCACTTTAATCGTATAATAATAATAATAGGATAGTGGGTGAGTACCTATGAAAAAAATATTACTTTTTTTTATATTATTCTTTAGCATCACTTTCGTTAAAGCTCAAGACTTAGAATTGGTATCTCTAGACCCAGAATATGATAACAAAGAAAACGTTCAAATAGGTGATCCAGAATATGCTTATGACTTTGATATAACTCTTCTAGGATCAAACCAATATGTTCAATATAAAGCTGTTATTAAAAATACTACTGACCATAAAATAGAAATCAATGATATAGAGTCAACAGAATCATATAGTGATAAAATTGAATATTCATATGATGGTATTCAAAAAAACACTGTCTTATATCCAGGTGAACAAAAAACAATAAAAATAAATATAGAAACAACAGATGTCGAAAGTGAATCAACTAGAGTACCAATGTATTTAGGTTTGAAATATACTACTCAATCAAGAAAAAACCCTAATACAACAGCTAAAAACATCTTTGTAACGATAGCGATCTGCTCGGTATCACTTTTTGTCGTTTTATATTTTTCTAAAAAATACAATAATAAAGCTTTTATGGTTCTTTTACTAATACCAGCATTTACAGTTATTAATGCTCTTGCTGAAGAAGAACCAGAATTAGCTATTACTGGAATTATTCAATTTAAAAACATGTACACAGTTACTATCGATCCTAACGGAGGAACCTATGATGGAAGTACTGATGTTATTACCAAAAGAATAGCAGAAGGAGAATACTATAACGTTCTTGATGTAACAAGAGATGAATATAGATTTGAAAAATGGGAAGTAAACCCACAAGGAAAAGAAGTCACAGATGGAAAAATATTAGTAGATCAAAATATCTCTTTAAAAGCTTTATGGGATGAAGATTACTATGTCTTAACAATTGATACTGATGGTGGTTCATATAAAGGAATTACAGGTTTAATTAAGAATAGTTATCGTTATAATGAAATAGTTCCTATTGAAAGAGCAGAAAAGAAAGGTTATAACTTCAATCACTGGTTAGATGATACAAATCATATAGTAACAGATTCTATTGAAATGACTAGAGATATAACTATAACTGCTAAATATGAAGACAAATACTTTAATGTAACCATAAATCCTAATGGTGGTAAATATAATGGTAGTGAAGAAACATACACAACATCATTAAAATACAACACTACAATCGATATTTCAGATATAGTTAGAGAAAACTATACCTTCCTAGGATGGAGAAAGAATAATGGTAAAACAATTACTACAGATGACATCACTATAACAGAAGATACAAACTTAGTAGCTAGATGGCAAAGTACAGAACAATATACTGTAACTGTTGATCCTAATGGTGGAATCTATAATGGCTTAGAAACACCACAAACATTTACTGTTTTTGGTGGAACTGAATTTGAAATTCATGAAGCAGAAAGAGAAGGCTACTTATTTGGTCGTTGGAAATTAGACGATGGAACAATCGTCAGAGATGGCAGATTTGATGTAGAAAGAGATATTACAGTCCAAGCAAATTGGGATGATATAGTATGTCGTATCAATACAACATTCTATCGCTCAATAATGGAAGCTGAAGGTGCTGCTGTTAATGGTGATACTATCGTCTTATTAAAAGATACAAGAGAAATAGTAACTAATTCTAAGAACGTAACATTAGATTTAAATCATCATAAAGTAACAGGTTCTTTAACCAATAAACCAAGATCTAATTTAGTAATAATAAATGGTACTATTGAAAACCCAGATGGTGTAGCTGTAACCAATAATGGTACATTAACAATTGGTATCGATGATTTAAAAGATGATGGAACATCTAATATCATTAGTGATAATGTTGCAATTATCGGTTCAACAATCGGCTTACAACAAAATAATAAATTCTATTTCTATGATGGTTATATCGAAGGAGATGTAGCACTAGTAGGTGGCTGTGATGGATCACCATATTATCGTAATACCTTTGATGGTGTTATCGTACACTACTATCCATTCGTAAGTCATAACAATGAAAAAGACTGTCAACACGTAGAACTAGAAGCATCAGATAAAGCTGTAGCTAAAACTACAGTACATGGTGAAATATTCTACTATAATCTACAAGATAGTTTAGCTACATCAGCTAAAACTGGCTTCACAGTATATGCAGTTCGTGACTTCGAAGCTGCATATGGATTAACAATTCCTGCAGGTGAACCAGTTCTATTAGATATTAAAGGATTTAATATCAAAGTAGGAGATAACGTAACTAATAATGGAACATTTACTATTATAGATAGTGAAAACAACTTAGGTAGACTATCATTACTTGGTGTAGTTAATAACAATGGTAGTTTAACTATTAATGATTCAAAAATAGCTAAATTAAATAATTCAAATTTAATCAATAACAAAGGAACATTAACTGTATCTAATTCAACATTATCTGGTTTAGAAGGAATAATAATAAATCAAATGGCTGGAGCTGGTGAAGTATCACTACAACCAGGAACTCAATTAAGATCAAATAATGGTACTGCTATTTCTAATGCTGCAACTATTTCCTTAACAAATGTTGATATAGAAAGTACTTATCGAGCATTAAATAACGAAAACAATGGAACTCTAACAATTAATGGTGGAACTATTAAAGTTAATGGTAATAGAGGTTTATCTGGTATTAACAATACTCGTGGTATTATCAACTTATCTAATTTAAATTATGATGTCGTAAATACTGCTAATGCTGAAACATATGGTATCTACATGAATAATAGATCTGATACTCAAGTAAATGTTGATAACATTACCATGAACGTGACAGGTAAACGTGCAACTTATGCTGTCTATGCTGGTGGCGATTCACCACAATTTAACTTAAAAGATTCAATAGTAAATGTAACATCTGAAGGAACTTATGATGCTGGATATATTTATCGTGGTAACAATAAAATGGAAAACGGTACTATCACAGTTAAGAGTGAAAAACAAGCCTTTGGAACATACTATGGATATAACGATATCATTAGTGGAACTATCGATGTCCAAGGAAGAAGATATTCACAAGTTCTATACAATGGTACAAATACTGTAAGAAGTGGAACACTAACTGCATCATATATCTTTGATGAAAATGTAAATGATGCTTATGCCTATGGTATCTTTGAAGGAACAAATACTATTCTAGGTGGAACCATTACAGCAACTACTTATGGTATCCGTAATGGTAACAATACAATTGGTAATGTAGAAGATGCTGTAAGTATCACATCTCCAGTTATCCAAGGAGAACTATATGGTATCTATGGTGGAAACAATAAGTTCTATGATGGTATCTTAAAAGGTAAAACAGCTGCTCACCTAGGTGGAAGTATTACAACAACACCAGCTGGTATGTCTTACCAAACAGGTAGAGAAGGAGAATATGAAACATGTTACTTAGCTCCTTCAGCAAAATACCTAGAAGTAAATGGTGTTCAATATAATTCTTTATCTGCTGCTTACCAAGCAATAGAAGGTGCAACAGGTACTATTAAAGCTATCGGACCAATAACAACATTATCTTTACTACCTACAATTGAAGCAGGTAAAGATATAACATTTGATTTAAATGGTCAAACCCTTAACTATTATCAAAAATTAACTAATAAAGGAAAACTAACTATTATCGATTCAAGTGTTAATAAAACAGGTTCTCTAAACAACTTATCTACAACAGTTAATAACATAACTAATGAAGGAGAACTATATATAAATAGTGCTAAAGTCATGGATGTATATGAAGCCATTTATAACGATAAAAACGGAACAGTTTACCTAGATAACGCTACTATAGAATTAACAAGTGAGAATAAAGGAATCTATGGTTTATATAATAACCAGGGAACAATTAATATCACTGATTCAACGATCGAAGCAAATAGTACAGTTAATAGTGAAGTATATGCAATCTATATGAACAATCGAAATGATGTTAAAGTAGTATTTACTAATAGTACTATTAATGCAGAAGGTAATAAAAATGTTTATGCTGCCTATTCACCTGGTGATTCACCACAATTTATCTTAAAGAGTGGAACAATTAATGTTAAATGTAATGGCAATTCCGATGCCGGATTTATCTATCGTGGAAACAATAGAATCGAAGGCGGAACTATAACAGTAGAAAGTGCTAAACAAAGTTATGGCTTTGTCTATGGTAATAATGAAATACTAGATGGAACTATTACTATAAAAGGTAAAAACTATGCTCAAGTATTATCAAGTGGTATTAATACTGTTAGAGGAGGAACCCTAACTGCTATCCATACAGATACATCAAACGAAAACAACTACAGTTATGGTATTAATGAAGGAACAAATACCATTTATGGTGGAACTATTACAGGTGGTACTTATGGTATCCGTAATGGTAACAATACTATAGGTGATGATGAAGGAACAATCAGTATCACAACACCTGAAATAAAAGGTGAACAATATGGTTTATATGGTGGAAACAATAAATTCTATGATGGTGTCTTAAAAGGTAGAACTGAAGCTCACCTAGGCGGAAGTATAACAATAACACCAGATGGAACAGCATATCATAATGAATTAATAGATGGATATGATACATGTTATTTAATTGAAGCAGGTAACTACTTATTAGTAAATGGAGTAGAGTATAACTCCCTAACAACTGCTTACCAGGCTATTACAGAAGAATCTGGAACAATAACAGCAATTGCTTCAATAACAACATCGTCACTTCTTCCTATAATAGAATCAGGAAAAGATATAACACTTGATCTAAATGGTCAAACATTAACTTATTATCAAACCTTGATAAATAGAGGAACGTTAAGAATCATAGATTCAAGTGATGATAAATCAGGTTCATTAAACAATGTATCTATAACAGTTAATAATATAACTAATGAAGGCGAATTAATAATAACAGAAGCCGCTATTATGGATGCCTATGAAGCTATTTATAATAATAAAAATGGTAACGTATCTATTACAGGTGGTACTGTTAAACTAGAAAATAACAGTAGAAATATAACAGGTATCTATAATAATCAAGGAACTATAACTCTTGATGGTACTAAGATAGAAACAATTGGTACTAGTTCAAATGATACATTTGCTATAGTAAACCAACCTAGAGATACAAATGCTATTGCAGCCAATGAAGTAGAAATAAATGTAACAGGTATTAGAAATGTCTATGCTGTATATGCAAGTGATGCTACTGCCAAATTCAATATAACAGATAGTGAAGTAAACGTAAGTTGTACAGGTAACTCTGATGCAGGATTTATTCGTTATGGAAAAGTAACAGTAGAAAATACAAATGTTAATATCACAAGTAGTAGACAAGCTTATGGAATACTATATGCAAATAGTGAAATTATTAATAGTAACATCTCTGTAGAAGCCAAGAACTATGCACAAGCTATCTATAGTGGAACTAATGCTATAAGAAGTGGAACTATAACAGCTAACCATACAGATAGAGGTAATACAAACAACTATAGTTATGGTATCTACGAAGGAACTAATACAATAGAAGGCGGAACTATAAAAGGAAGTACATATGGTATCCGTAATGGTAACAATACTATAGGTATCAATGATGGAGAAATAAGTAGTACAGTTCCAGAAATAAGAGGAGAACTATATGGCTTATATGGTGGTAACACTAACTTCTATGATGGAGTATTCATCGGTAGAACGGATGCTTACTTAGAAGGATCAATCGCTTCTATTGCTCAATCATCAGTAGTAGGTTTCTCAACACAAACTGAAGAAGGTGCAACAGTTCATTTAGCATATTTAGTACCAGAACATGTTGTAGCAATGATTGATACAGAAGAATACTATAACTTACCAGATGCTGTAGAAGCCGCTGAAGAAGACGATACAATTCTAATCGTTGGTGACATCATCGATTACGATGGTGTAACAATCGCTCAAGAAAAAACAATAAATATCGATCTAAATGGTAAAACAATTAAAATGAGATCACCATTTACTAATAATGGTAATCTTCATATCTTCGATAGCTCAGATGAACAAGGAAACATTAATAGTTATGGATCAAGTTACTTATTTGTAAATAACGCTAATGCAACTCTTAATATCGAAGACATAAAAGTAAATGCTAGATATGGTATAAATAATGTAGCACAAGCTAATTTAACAGCTAATGAATTAACAATAATTTCTACTCATACAGCTGTTAATAATACAGGTACTATGGAATTAAATGATGTCAACATCAAAGCAACTGAATATTGTGTCTATGACTATGGTACAGGTGTAGGAACAATCAATGATTCAATCCTAGAATCATCAAAAAATACAGTATATACAAATTCAGGTGCTACAATAACAGTTAATAACACTAGATTAAATGGTCCTGTATCAAATAACTCATCAACAGCGACATTAAATGATCTTAATGCTTTCGATAAAATCTATAATAATGGAACATTATACTTAAATAGTGTTACATTAGATAAAGATATAACAGATAGTGCTATATCATTATTCCATAATAGAGGAACAGCTACAGTTAAACAAACAACCATTAGAATAGAAGACTATAACAGAAATACATCAGGAACAACAGCTGCTATTCAAAATGAAGGAACATTATATATTATGGATGAATCAGATATAACTGCTTTAATTAACGAAGATGTAACAACAAGTTACCGTACAATAAAAGGAATAAATAATACTAACCAATTATTCTTTGAAAACTCAACTCTAACAGTTAATGGTAATATCTTCCAAACAGCATATCCAAGCTATGGTATTTATAACGAAAGTGGAACATCAACTGTTAGAACTGGTGATATAAAAGTTACGGGTATCGTTACATATGGTTTATATATTAATTCTGGAGACATGATATTAGGTGTTCCAGAACCACCAAATTCACCAAATTATGGTGGCGAATTTGCTGACGTATCAACAACTAATCCACATGTTCTAAGTGAAGGAACAACTGGTATAGGTGTTAAAAATGCTGGTGGACACTTCAGATACTATGATGGTATTATAATTGGTAGCACAAGTGCTAAACCAGAAGTAGCATCAGATATCGAATACTTATATGAATCATTCGATTACATTGATGATGAAACTGGCTATGAATATAGCATCCTAGAATGGATGAGAAAAATAGGGGGCTAAAATGAAAAATAAACATTTATTTATCGTACTAGGAGTATTACTAATAGTATTACTCCTAGTAATATTACTTATTATCAAAACAACTAAATTATCCAAAATTGAAAAAATAAAAATAGAAGATACCAGTTCAGATATCATGCTATTTTATGAAGAAATAGATAATAAAGAAGTTAATGATACCGATGGATACATCGCATATGCCTTAGAATATTCATATAATGTAAACGATAAAAGTGAATTAACTACTAAAGAAATAAAAGAATTAATAGAATCTAAGTTTAACATCAAGTTAGAAGAAGACAAAATAAATGATGTAGGTATAACTCCATATTTATTAAAAAAGAATATCAGTCATGATACTTCTGAGAAAAAATACTCTATAGATAAAAGTATTCTTACTCAACAAGATATATCAGAAATTCCTATTACTAAATATGAAATTACAAATATAAAGAAAAAAGGTAAAAAATACATCGTAACTTATGATAAATATGTAGTTAAAAACCCTTATGAAATAATGAACTATTATAGTGATTTAAATGTTCAATCTGAGGAAGAAGAAACTACATATGATACAAGTGAAATACTTAACTATTTAACTTGCAAAGGCAAGATAACATCAGTTAAAAAAATACTAACAAAAGATGACTTAGAAACCCTAGCTAAAAAAGAGAAAAGTATTGAAATAAAATACATTTTAGTAGACGGTAATTTAAAAATCGATAATTCAAAATAAAAAGATGCATTAAGCATCTTTTTTTTACATAAAAATGTTGAGATAAAGTTTACTTTAATCGTATAATAATAATAGGATAGTGGGTGTTTCTATGAAGAAAATATTTTTATTCTTAATACTATTTTTAAGTGGATCAATAGTAAAGGCATCAGGACTAGAATTAGTTAATATAACTCCTGAATATGATCAAGAACAAAATCTTTTAATTAAAGAACCAGAAAACGGTTATAACTTTAATTTAGCTTTCTTATGGTTTGATCAAGAAGTAATCTATAAAGCCACTATCAAAAATAGTGAGGATTATAAAATAATAATTGAAGATGTTAATTTAAATAATCCTAATAGTGAAACACTATCATTTTCTTACGAAGGATTAGATAACAATTATGTAATAAATCCTGGAGAAGAAAAAGAAGTAACATTAAAACTAAAAACACTATCAAGAATAACAAAATCAATAAATGAAGAATATAACTTTAAAGTAAAATACCTAGTAGACAGTCCAGAAAGTATAAATCCTAATACTGGAACAGGAAAAATAATTGTAACATTTGCTATCTTAGCATTATCATTTTTACTATGTATAATTCTTTATAAAAAATATCACAGTAAAGCCTTTATGGTATTACTTGTAGGAATAAGTACTATTGCAGTTACTGTAATAGCCAAAGAAGAAAAAACATTATCTATCACCGGAAATGTTGATTATAAAGCAGCTTATAGTGTAGTAGTTGATCCTAATGGTGGTATTTATGATGGTAAAACAACAGAAACTAGTGTTTTATTAGTAGATGGTGAAATCTATTCAGTATTGCCAGTAACTAAAGAAAATCATGACTTCCAAGGTTGGGAGATTAATCCAAACACTAAAGAAATGAATAATGAAGAAATTACAGTAGATGAAAACATCTCTTTAAAAGCATTATGGGATGAAGAATATTATGTCTTAACAATAGATACTGATGGTGGAACATATAAAGGCATCTCTGGAATAATTCATAACAGTTATCGACCTAATGAAGACATTGAATTAGCTAATGCCGAAAAAACTGGCTATGAATTTAATCACTGGGAAGACGAAGATGGAAATGTCGTAACATCTCCATTAAGAATAACTAAAGATACTACTATATATGCTAAATATGAAGACAAATATCTAAACGTAACAATAAATCCTAATGGTGGTAAATTTAACGGTAGTGAAGAAATATATACTACATCTGTTAAATACAATTCAACAATCGATATTTCTGATATTTCTAGAGATGAATATACATTTGTGGGTTGGTTAAAGAATAATAATATTGTTATAGATTCAGACGAGATAACAATAACAGAAGATACAACATTAGAAGCTAGATGGGAAAGTATTTATAAATACTATATAACAGTAAATCCTAACGGTGGAACATATAAAGGAAATACTGGTGTAGTAGTAGAAACTGTATTTGGAGGTAACTCTTATACATTAGTAGATCCACAAAGAGAAGGATATGTTTTTGCTCGTTGGGTATATGAAAATGGTGACCCAGTAGAAAATACAACATTTGATGTCTACGAAGATATCAGTGTTAAAGCAGAATGGGAAGAAATTATTTGTAAGATAGATAATACATTCTATAGTTCAATAATGAAAGCAGAAGCAGCTGCTAAAACTGGTGACACAATTGTATTATTAAAAGACACAAGAGAAACAGTAACTAACTCTAAGAAAGTAACATTAGACTTAAATAATCATAAAGTAACTGGATCATTAACCAATACATCTGCTGGTGATATTACTATTATCAATGGTATTATTGAAAATCCAGATGGAATAGCAGTTACAAATGATGGTATCTTAACAATTGGTATCGATGACCTAAAAGATGATGGAACATCTAACATTATTAGAGACAATGTTCAAATCATTGGTACAACAGTTGGTTTAAAACAAAATAATATCTTCTATTATTATGATGGATTCATTGAAGGAGATATTGCTCTAGAAGGCGGATATGATGGATCACCATATTATCGTAATACATTCGATGATACGATAGTTCATTACTTCCCATTTGTAGATCATAATCATGAAAAAGATTGTCAACATGTAGAACTAGAAGCATCAGATAAAGCAGTATCTAAAACATCAGTACATGGAGATATCTATTACTATAACCTTCAAGATAATATCAATACATCAGCAAGAACAGGATATGCGATGTACGCTGTAAGAGATTTCAATGCAGAGTACTCATTAAGTATTCCAGAAAATGCAAATATAAGTTTTGATATAGTTGGTTATAATGTAAATATTGGAGACACTACAACTAATAATGGAACATTTACAATTAAAGATAGTAGTGACAATATTGGAAGTCTTAGTGTTACAGGTACTATAACTAATAACAATAAACTTACAATAAAAGATGTTAAAATAACGATTACAACTCCAAATAACTTAATAAATAATAATAAAACACTAGATATTAAGAATTCTACATTAATATCACAAGCTGGTTATACAGTTAATTTAGGTACAGAAGGAACTTTATCTATTGATGCCACAACAACATTAAAAGGTAATTCATATACAATTTATAATCCTACTAACTCAAATTTAGTTCTTTCAAAAGGAACAGTAGGTGGAATAAATAACTATGGTACAGTAGAATTGAAAGAAAGCATATCAGTTCAAACCGGTGCTTCATATATTTACAATCAATCGTCTGCTAAATTACTAATGAATGGTGGAACAATTAATAGTACAGCTCAATATGCAATTTATAACAATAATGCAACAGTAGAAATTAAAAATGGAGATATTGTTATAAATTCTAGTGCTAATAAAGCATACGCAATAGAAGGTAAAGGTACTACGACAATGAACGGTGGTACTATTACTACACAAAACAAAACACAAGGTGCAGTACATCTTGGTTCTGATATGAACTTCATAATGAATAATGGAACAATAACAACTGTTAACTCTGGTGTTTATGGTGAAGGCGGATTATTCACTATGAATGGTGGAACTATAAATGCAAATGGTACAGGAGTTCATTACTATAGTTCTGGAACTATTCAAATAAATGGTGGAGAAATAAATAGTAATGGAACAGCCGTTTACTTATGTACATATCCATCTGGAATACTAAATGTAACTGGTGGAAAGATTCATGGTAACACAACAGGAATAGGAACAAGTAACTATTATGCATACTCTGCGAGTGGAACAGCAACTATTACGGGCGGAGAAATCAGTGGAGGAACATACGGAATTGACGCTCGTTCAGGAATTATAAATATTGGATCAGATGATGAAGTGTTAAGTACAACAACACCAGTTATAACTGGCGGAACATATGGTGTTTATATTAGTCATGGTTCAACACCATTGAATGCAAACTTCTATGATGGTTTATTAAAAGGTAAAACCGGTAGTTATTATGGCGAGTTTACTTTAACACCACAAAAAACACAAATATTTACTGAAACTGAAGAAGAATATATTAAAAGTTATCTAATAGAAGCTGAGTATTTCTTAAGAATTGGAGATATTGAGTATAATTCATTTAATGATGCCTATGCGGCAGCAACCGATGACGATACTATTTATTTAATAAAAGACACAAGAAATACATCCAGTCTTCCAACAATTGAAGCAGAAAGAACAATCAAATTTGATTTAAATGGTCATAGTCTTCAAATTGCTTCTACAATTATTAACAACGGAACATTTGAAATTCTTGATAGTAGTGACGAAGGAACAGGTATTATTACTTCTACAGTATCTGGTTCATATTTCATGAACAATACTGGAACTGTAAACTTAAATGGCGGTTCATTATCATCATCGACTGGTTACATTTATAATAAAGGAACAATAAATTTAGATGGTTCAAACCTAAACTTCAAAACACAATATGTTATTTATGATGATAATGCAACATTAAATATCAATTCAGGATCTATCACTATCAATAGTGGAGAAAACAAAGCATATGCAGTTTATGGTAAAGGTACCACAACAATGAATGGCGGTACTATTACTACACAAAACAAAACACAAGGAGCTATCTATTTGGGCGGCAATATGAGTTTTATCCTAAATAATGGTGAAATATATGCTTCTGGTTCATCAGTATATGGTGAAGGTGGAGCATTCACTATGAATGGTGGTAAGATGACATCAGCAGGAACAGGAGTTCATTTCTATAGTGGAGCTACAATAAATATTAATGGTGGAGAAATTTATAGTAATGGAACAGCTGTTTATCTATGTACATATCCAGCAGGAATACTAAATATAACTGGTGGAAAAATACATGGCGATAATACCGGAGTAGGTATGAGTAACTATTATGCATATTCAGCAAGTGGAACAGCAACTATTACAGGTGGAGAAATCAGTGGCGGTACATATGGTATCGACACAAGTTCCGGAGTATTAAATATAGGACTTGACGACGAAACAATTAGTACAACAACACCAGTTATAACTGGCGGAACATATGGTGTTAATATCAAATATGGTTCAACTCCATTACATCCAAATTTTTACGACGGTATCTTAAAAGGTAAAACAGCAGGATTCAACGGAGAATTTGCTTTAATCCCAGAAAAAACTCGAATTCATACAGAAACTGAAGAAGAATATTTAATCAGCTATTTGGTAGCTGCAGATAATTTCTTAAGAGTAGGAACAGAAGAGTTTAATTCATTTACAGATGCCTATAATGCAATAACTGACGAGGGAACAATTGAATTATTAGCATCAGTGAATTATAAAACACCTCTTCCAACAATTGAAAATACTAAGAGTGTAACATTAGACTTACAAGGTCATACATTAAATATTACTAGTACTTGGTACAATAATGGAACACTAACAATAATGGATAGTAGTGATGGAAAAACAGGAATCTTACAGTCAAGTGCATCCGGTGTAAATTTCATGAACAATACTGGAACTGTAAACTTAAATGGTGGAACAATAACATCTTCGACAGCATATATTTATAACAAAGGATTAATTAATTTAGATGGTTCAGATTTGAATTTTAGAACCATATATGCAATTAGTAATGATAATGCCAATGTTGTGATTGATTCGGGATCTATCACCATCAATAGTGGAGAAAACAAAGCATACGCAATAACTGGTAAAGGTACTACGACAATGAATGGCGGTACTATTACTACACAAAACAAAACACAAGGAGCTATCTATTTGGGTGGCAATATGAGTTTTATCCTAAATAATGGTGAAATAAATGCTTCAGGTTCTTCTGTATATGGTGAAGGTGGAACATTCACTATGAATGGTGGAAAGATGACATCAGCAGGAACAGGAGTTCATTTCTATAGTGGAGCCACAATAAATATTAATGGCGGAGAAATTTATAGTAACGGAACAGCTGTTTACTTATGTACATATCCAGCAGGAATACTAAATATAACTGGTGGAAAAATACATGGCGATAATACTGGAGTAGGTATGAGTAACTATTATGCTTATTCAGCAAGCGGAACGGCAACTATTACAGGTGGAGAAATCAGTGGAGGAACATACGGAATTGATGCTCGTTCTGGGACTCTAAATCTTGGAGTAGATGACGGAGACATAAGCATAACTAAACCAAGCATAATAGGTGGAACATATGGTGTTTATATTAGTCATGGTTCAACACCATTAACTGTTAATTTCTAT
This sequence comes from Bacilli bacterium, assembly GCA_017411235.1. The sequence goes on from JAFPMR010000054.1 coordinate 28,340, forward strand.
GATGGTATCTTAAAAGGTAAAACAGATAATTATTTTGGAGTAATAGATAATACTGCAGAACATACAATTATCAAAGAAGATACAGAAACAATAGATGAAGAATTATACCAAACAGCATATTTAATACAACAAGTTGATTTCATTAAGAATGGTGATACATTATATAGCAATATGAAAGATGCTATAGATGAAGCTAATAGTGGAGATATATTAGAATTAATAAACGATGGACAAAACTTTGAACCAATAACTATACCAGCAGATAAAGAACTAACAATAGATTTCAAAACATATTCTATACTAACGTCAAAACCAGTAATCAATAATGGTACATTAACAATTACAAGTGACCCTGATAGTGATGAAGATCATATAGAATTTGCTGGAACAGATTATTTAATAACAAATAATGCTAGTGGTACATTAACAATAGAGAACATCTACTTTAATGCTCCTTACATAGTTAAAAATAATGAAAATGGTACCTTAACAATAAAAAATACAAAGATGATATCTTCAAATACTGCAGTTAATAATTTAGGAGCTATGAGTATCGAAGATTCTAATATAACTGGTTCAACATATGCAGTTTATATTTCAACCACAGCAGATAACTCAATCAAGAGTTCTTCATTATCGTCTCCAAGCAATGTAATCTATAAAAACTCTAGTTCTAAGACCATTGTAGAGGGCAGTACAATAACAGGGTATGTAACAAATAACAATGCTTCTGGTATCATGAATCTTAAAAATACAAATATTAGTGTCACAACAAGTGGTAAAGATAACCAAACAATTACTAATGCCGGTTCAATGACATTAGATAAAGTAATGGTGGAACATACTACAAGCAATTATAATACTAGTGGCAGTTATACTAATAGAGGAATAAAGAATACTGGAACATTAGTAATAGAGAATACTTCAAAAGTAAAAGTAGTTTATCTAACAAGTCAAAGAGGACTTAATACAATAGGAATTCTAAACCAAGGTAATTTAGAAGTATCTAATAGTGACATTGAATTAAGCGGAAACAACAAATCTAATTCTTATGTATCATATGGAATATATAATGATAGTGGAACATCAGTTGTTAAAACAGGAACTATTGATGTAAAAGGTGCTACAACTTATGGTATATATATCAATTCTGGAGAAGTAGTATTTGGAGTTCCGGAACCAACTGATTCAATCAATTATGGTGGCGAATTCGCGGATGTATCAACAACAAATCCATATATTGAGTCTGTAGGAACAAATCAAGGTATAGGAGTTAAAAATAATAACAGTAGATTCAAATACTACGATGGTAAGATATTAGGTAGCACAAGCGCTAAACCTGAACTAGCAACAGATATAGAATACCTATACGAAGCTATCGATTATACAGATTCAGAAACCGGATATAAGTACTGTATTCTTGAATGGATGAGAAATTCAGGAGGTAACTAAAATGAAAAAGAAAAACTTAATTATCATACTAGGAGTAGTACTATTACTAGTAGTACTCCTAGTAATACTATTTATAATTAAATCTAACAAATTAACAGATTTAGAAAGAATAAAAATAGAAGACAATAGTAAAGATGTAATGTTATTTATGGAAGAAGTTGAAACATCTAAAGACATCGATAGATTCATCGCTTATGCCTTAGAATATTCTTATAATCTAAACGATAAAGATATTTTAACTGCCAAGGAGATTAAAGAATTAATACAATCTAAATTTAATGTTGAATTAAAAGAGGATAGTATCAATGATGTAGGTGTAACACCTTACTTATTAGATAAGCATATAGCTCATGATCCAGAAGAGAAAACATATTCAATCAATAAAAAAGATCTTACTCAAGCAGCAATTGCTAAAATACCTGTAGTTAAATATGAAATATCTAAGATAAAGAAAAAAGGCAAAAAATATATCGTTACTTATAACAAATATGTCGTAGAAAATCCATACGAAGTATTAAATTACTATAACGATATGACAGGTAAATTAACTGATGAAGAAAAAGAAAACTATACACCATATGATACAAGTGATATCTATAACTATTTAACTTGTAAAGGTAAAATAACATCAGTTAAAGAAGCTATTGATAAAGATAACATTGAAAAAGTAGGTAAGGTAGATAAAGAAATAACAGTTACTTATATCATCAAAGATGACAAATTATTAATTGATGAAGTCAAATAAAAAAGAAGGTTAAACCTTCTTTTTTTATACTAATGTTAATGTAATAATCGTTAATATTATTACAACAATTAAGATACATACAATAATTGCAAAAGTAGAAACAAATCCTTCACTAGCATTTTGATATTTTCTTTCTAATTTTAATGCTCTTTCTGTAGCTTTTTGTTGAGTAGTTTCATAATCTAATTCATCATTAACTACAGTATCTTTTGATTTAACAGCTTTTTCTTCTAACTCAACAGCTTTATCTAAAGCATCTTCTTGATTATGAGTTAAAGCAGCTTCTGCTTCATCAGCTTTAACACTCAAATCAAGAATATAAGATCTAAATGTATTTAATACTGCCATTAATTCTGGTAATAAGTATTCTTCATATAACATTAAGTCACCTAAGAAAGCATAATAAGTAGCAACATCTTCCTTTTGTTGTGCACTTAATTCTTCATTAGAATCAAGTAGGTGATAAAATTCTTCACTACTAATTAATGGAATAATCTCGTCTTCAACATCATCTTTTTGTAAAACGTTTTCTTCTTCAACATCTTCTGCTTTAGCATCAGTTTCTATTGTAGTAGAACTACCA